>VEPM01000015.1 GCA_012026795.1 Candidatus Methanoperedens sp. | reverse complement strand
CTATACCAAGGTGATCAATGTTTTTACTCGAATATTCCATGCCGGTTGATTCTTATTTTGATTATATAAAATCAACGGGCACCATGTGCGGAATGTGGGATAAATATATGATTTATTGAATTCACATATGCCAACTATTTCTCACCATAAGATAATTTTATACTTTCCTCAACAAAAATCTAATCAACTCCTTAAAAATCCTCGACATTCATCGAAACATATATAACCTCCCCCGCCAGAAACAATCTATCATGCTCGATCAATCCATCCGTTCATGGAACCCATGGTGGGCACAAAAGATGCCTCCATCTCTCACTGGTATCAGAAGAGACATAACAGATGACATCATCAAAAGCCTCGGCACTCCCCACATAAAAGACATAATAGGGGTCAGGCGGTGCGGCAAGACCACTATTCTCTATCAGGTGGCAGAGCATCTGACCTCCCAGGGAGTGCGGGCAAAGGACATCATGTTCCTGAACTTCGATGACCCATCAATAAATGCTGCCACATTTCCCGAACTCCAGAAGGAGATATTTAAAATAAATCCTGATACTTCCCACATATTCCTTGATGAGATACAGCAAAAAGCAGGATGGGAACGCTGGGTAAGGACGCTTTACGACACAAAAAAATTCCGGAGAATATTCATTTCAGGCTCATCTGCAAGCCTGCTTTCACAGGATATGGGAAGAGTCCTGACAGGCAGGCATATAACCTTTGGAGCTACACCTTTTTCCTTCAGGGAATATCTAAAAAAAAGAGGGTGGGAGGATTTCAGTCCTGAATACCTGGCTTACAATAAAGACAAGCTACTCCATTACCTGAGCGCATATCTTGAAGCCGGGGGCTTTCCTGAAACAGCAGGACTCGATGATTTCGGACGAAAACAGGTGCTCACTATGCTTTACAATGACATTCTTGCAAGGGATATTTCTTCCAGATATGGTGCAACCTTTGAGATAACAGACAAGATATGCCGCTTTTTACTGACAAATCCCGGAGCGCAATACTCAAGTAACAGCGTGGCGAAAGCTACTGACACTGCTGTTGAGACTGCTGAGAAATATATCGGCTATCTGAAAGAATCCCTTTTGATACATGACCTTCCCATTTTTTCATTCAAATTGAAGACACAGTTCAAGCAGAATAAAAAAACATACCCTGTGGATACGGGCATCAGGAATGCCGTCTGTCTGCGTTTTTCTAATGACACAGGAAGGCTTGCGGAGACGGTTGTTTTCGTTGAACTTAAGCGACGCAATATTGATGTTTACTACTGGAAGAACCAGGATGGTTATGAAGTTGATTTTGTAGTAAAAGCTGGCCAAAAAATCACAGAGCTTATCCAGGTCGCATGGGATGTAAGGAACGACGTTACGCAGAGGCGCGAAGAAAGGGCGTTGGAATATGCTATGGAGGAACTTGATGTTAATGAAGGAATTATTTTAACGGAAGATGAGGAGAAAAGTATTGAAAAAAATGGAAAGATCATAAATTACTTGCCCATGTGGAAATGGCTTTTAAATTGAATGTCAAATTTCGATATACATTCTTTCAACCTTGCATGGTCTGGAAGCACAATATCTGCATCCTCCAATAATTCCGGTTCCACGTACGTTGGGATTGCTATACAGTACAGGCCCGCCCTTTTTGCAGATTCAACACCCAGGGGCGCATTTTCGATAACGATACATTCATCTTTTCTGACTTTTAGCATTTCAACAGCTTTTAAATAAGGCAGGGGCGATGGCTTTCCCTCAATAACATCGTTTCCTGTCACCATTACAGAAAATATATCCGGGAAAAAGTACTCAATTAACTCTTTGACAACTGTTTTATCAGAGCCGGATACGACCGCAAGATCATATTTGTTTTTTAAGTCGTCGATCAATTCATATATTCCTTCAAAAACAGTCGCCTTGTTGATTTTTGAAAATATCTTCTTTTTTTCCTCTGCAAGTTTATCAAAGTCCTCAGGTTCAGGTATCCGTCCTACTTTTTCAAATACCATCCTGATTATTCCAACATGGTTTGAACCTTCCATCTTATAGATATCATCCCTCTTGACTTTAATACCCACCCTTGCAAAAACAGCTATCCATGCATCCGCATGATAGGGCATAGAATCAATAAGCACACCATCCATATCAAAAATCACTGCTTTTAGAATCATTCCTTAACATCCCGTATATTCAACGACAATATTTGACGTCCCGCTTTTTACACACTTCCATTAACCTTAACTTTTTCCTTCTTTTTTATGCACTGATTATTACGATATATAGATACTTTTATACATTATAAGTATTATTATGATATTAAAAACGGGGAACATTAGATTATGAGAGAATACCATGCACTCATTAAGACCTGATAAGATTACAATACAAGGAGCATGCTTGACCTGAAACAGGGAGGCAAATTGATATTAAGGAAGCAATAATTTTTATGGTTGTATAAAGAATATAAGTATATGCTGAGGGATAATTTAAAATGTTAATCGTTACATGTGTAAAACAGGTACCGGATACTACCCAGGTAAAAGTTGACCCGGTCACCGGTACTTTGATAAGAGAGGGTGTACCGTTCATAATAAATCCGTTTGATACCTATGCCCTGGAAGAAAGTCTCAGGCTTAAAGAAAAATACGGCTTTCGCATAGCGGTTATTTCCATGGGGCCTCCAAATACAGAAGTTACACTGCGAAAAGCCCTTTCCCTTGGGGCTGATGAGGTAATACTTTTAAGCGACAGGGCTTTTGGAGGAGCAGATACTCTTGCAACCAGTATGGTTCTGGCCGAAGCCATCAGGAAGCTTGGTACAAAAGAAGAAGTGGCAATGGTAATTTGCGGCAGGCAGACCATTGATGGGGACACAGCGCAGGTCGGGCCTGGTATTGCAACCAGGTTAGGTTATTCACAATTGACCCTTATAGACCATATTGAAAATGTGGATTTGAAAGCAAAAAAAATAAGAGTCAGCCGCAGGCTGGAAGGCAGGCACGAAATAGTTGAAGCCCCGCTTCCTTCAATGATCTCGGTGCTCCGGGAAATAAACCGTCCGCGTTATCCGAAAGTGCCTATGCGCCTTTTTGCACGGGATGCTCCCGTGACATTATGGAACAACAAAGAGATAGGACTTAGAGAAGATACTATCGGCCTTAAGGGTTCTGCTACACAGGTGCGGAAAATCTTTTCGCCCCAGAGAGAGAAAGGGGAGATAATCGGGGATGGGGTCAAAGATCCAAAGGCTTCTGCCAGATTATTGGTCGAAAGGCTTAAAGAGAAAAATATCCTGAATTTATAGGAGACATGAGTTAAATACTGTAGAGGCACAAGTTTATGGATGAAGAAGGAGAGAAAAAGATACGCAAACCACGCGGCATAGCTAAACTTATCCCGGGAAAATGCATCGCTTGCGGAGCGCGCTGCCAGAGTTCCTGCCCCGAAGATGCCATAGAAATGAATGATAAAGGCGAGCCTGTCATCAACCTGGAAAAGTGCATTGGCTGTCGCAGATGTATCAAGGTTTGCCCTGCCCAGGCCCTTGAGATTTTTTATACACCCGAGGAAAAGAAAATCCTTGAGCAGATAGCTGCATCCGCAAAGGGAACTGGCACAAAAGAAGTCAGTATTGAAGAAGCCGCAGCAACGGCCCATATCAAAGAATACAGAGGGGTATGGATTTTTGTGGAACATACCGAAGGCGAGCCTGCTACCGTTTCATGGGAATTGCTGGGCGCTGGCGCGAAGCTGGCTAAAACCTTGGGCGTTGAACTTTGCTCCATAGTAATCGGCGATAAAGTAGAGCATCTGTGCCAGGAGTCTTTTGCGTATGGTGCTTCCCGTGTTTATTTACTGGATGCTCCCGTATTTCATTATTACCGCACCGAGACTTATAATAAGGCCATCTGTTACCTGGTGAAAAAGTACAAACCCGAAATATTACTTATGGGCGCTACAGGTCTTGGAAGAGACCTTGCAGGCGCAGTTGCTACAAAACTGAACACCGGCCTGACCGCGGATTGTACGGGTCTTGATGTAGATGAAAAAGGTTTTTTGTTGCAAACACGTCCGGCTTTTGGCGGCAATATAATGGCAACGATCCTTACAGAACGGACAAGGCCGCAAATGTCCACGGTGCGACCACATGTGATGCCTTTACCCTGTAAGGATACATCGCACACGGGTGAGATAGTCCGTGAATTTTTTGCGATCAAAGAAGATGATGTTGCTGTCAAGGTGCTGGAAATTATCAAAGACCAGAGAGCGGAGTGTGACCTTGCGGCAGCAGATGTCATAGTTGCAGGGGGCAGAGGAATGCAGGCAAAGGAGAATTTCGGGATGTTGCAGGAGCTTGCTGATGAGCTTGGCGGCGTAGTTGGTTGTTCGCGCGCTGTGGTTGAAGCGGGCTGGATGGGCGCAGAACGCCAGGTTGGCCAAACAGGCAAAACCGTAAGACCTAAAATTTATATCGCATGCGGCATCAGCGGCGCTATCCAGCACCTGGTCGGGATGCAAAATTCGGATGTCATAATCGCTATCAACCTGGATAAAAATGCCCCGATATTTGAGGTTGCAACCTATGGTATCGTGGGTGATGTATTCAAGGTAGTTCCGGCCATTATCGATTATATAAGGGAATTACATACAGGCAAGATATGTTCCATATCAGGATCAGAAAATATTATCGGGAAGGAGTAAGTTATGTTGATTAATATCAGTACAATTATTTTTGCAGCCGCCATAGCGCTTTTTTTGTGGAGCTGCTATAGGCGTTTTCGCCTGCTTTTGCTTGGCAGGCCGGAAAGCCGTTTCAACAATATCGGTAAGCGTATAGAGGGCGTTCTGTATTACGCATTTGGGCAAAGATGCACTGTTTCCCACGGATATCGTTTTGGCTGGAACCATCTTGTTCTTTTCTGGTCTTTCATGTTATTATTGATAGCCAATATAGAATTCCTGCTTGAGGGATTGTTCCCGGATTCAATCAGTTTCTCATTGCTTCCGCCCGGCATGTATCATCCCCTGGCTTTTTTGATAGAGATTGCATCAGCTCTTGCCCTGCTGGCCGTTTCTATCGCGGTCATCCGCCGCCTGGCATTTCCTCCCTGGTACATTGAAGCCAGGAGCATGGATGCTTTTATAATTCTCGGCCTGATCGCCTTACTTATGCTCGCCTTTTTCGGTTTGCATGCAGGTGAGATAGCACAGGGTACTGAAGAAGCAGCCTCTTTCATGCCTGTATCTAATTTTGTAGCTTCCGCTTTTTTTTCAAAAGTTCCTGCAGGAAGCCTGAATGGATATATAGATGCTTTCTGGTGGCTCCACGCAATTGTGCTGCTGGGTTTCCTGAATTACCTGCCTTACAGCAAGCACATGCATATCCTGACAGGTATACCGAACGTATATCTTAGAAGCCTCACGAAGGTCAACACCCAGCCCAGGGAAGAGTTCAAAAAGGGAAATGAATTTGGTGTCGGGAGAATTGACCAATTTACCTGGAAAAACTTAACTGATTCATATTCCTGTACCGAGTGCGGCCGCTGCACGGATAACTGCCCGGCTACAAATACGGGTAAGGTGTTAGACCCCAGGCTGATTATCCTGAATATGAAGGTCAACCTGCTGGTAAATGGCCCAGGGATAATAAGAAATGAAGAAACGGTAATACCTTTGATCGGAAGTGGAAAAGAAGGCAGTGTTGCAGAACAAGCTCTCTGGGATTGTACGACCTGTGGGGCATGCATGGAAGTTTGTCCGGTATTTATTGAGCATGTTGTAGAAATCGTCCAGATGCGCCGAAATCTTGTAGAGATGAAAGCAAAAGTACCTGAGGAATTAATTGCACTTTTTGAGAATATAGAGCAGCGCAGTAATCCCTGGGGTATTGCACCTGGAGATCGAGCAAAATGGGCGGCTGATCTGGATGTTAAGCTTTTTGAACCTGGTAAGACCGAATATTTATTTTATGTCGGATGCTTTGGCTCTTTCGATGCACGCAGCAAAAAAGTGTCCCAGGCAATATCAAAAATCCTGAATGACAGCGGCATTTCATGGGGTCTCCTGGGAAAAGAAGAGTTGTGCTGCGGCGACAGCATGCGCCGTCTTGGTAATGAATTTGTTTTTGATAGCATGACCCAGGAAAATATCCGTTTATTTAATGAGAAGGGCATAAAGAAGATTATTACCCAGTGTCCGCATTGCTATAACACCTTCAAGAACGATTACCGACAGTATGGCATGGAACTGGAAGTTGTTCATCATACTGATCTGATAAATGATATGATAAAATCGGGTAAGCTGAAGTTAGATGATGCAAAGGATTTTGGAAATCTCGTATTCCATGACTCATGTTATCTGGGACGCTATAATGGGATATATGAAGCGCCGCGAAATGTTATTGCTTCTATAACAGGCCAGGCGCCGATCGAAATGGAACGACACAAAGACAGGTCTTTTTGCTGCGGCGCCGGAGGCGGACGAATGTGGATGGAAGAAGCTACAGGAAAACTGATCAATATTGAGCGGGTCGAGGAGGCTATGAAAAAAGATCCAAAGACGATTTGCGTGTGCTGCCCATACTGCATGACCATGTTTGAAGACGGGATAAAAGGCATCAAAGCCGATGATAAAGTACAGGTGCTTGATCTTGCCGAGATCGTAAGCGCAGCATTGAAGTGACCTATGTTAGCAGTGTCATGAATAATAAAACGATAAATGGGGCCTTGATCCTTGAACACCCAAAAGCTACGCTGACAAGAACAAAAACAATATATATTCCCAGAAAAATAGCCCCTTCTTTCCTGTCTATCACATATCCTGATTTTTTGAAAATTATCAGTAATACCGAGAGTATGATCATAAATGAAATTTGAATAAGAATTACTTCAGGGGCTATATTTATCGGTTTGATAATAGCTGCAAAACCAAGAACCCACAGGATATTTGCAACATTGCTTCCAATAATATTCCCAAGCGCCTCTCCATGCCGATTGCAATGAAAAATCCCCCGATTACCAGGAAGATTATCTGATTCCCGTACTCTGATGTAACCATTACAACCTCAAGCGCCCCAAGAAGCGGAAAAAGAATTATCGGCAGCATTGAAGTGGCAGGAATCGATATTGCCTCCGTCAGCCACCAGCACGCAATCCAGGCAGTGCTCGCAGCTATTGATTTTGCTTCCCAGGACAGTCCTTCTATATCTGAGAGAAGTATTAATAAAAAAAGTACAGGCCCAACCACCAGACCTGCTTTTTGTCTTGAGATCATCTGAAGTCTAAAATGTGCTGTTTTTACTTGACCCTCACTACCAGAACAGGCCTATTTGCTCTCCTCACAACTGCACAGGTAGTGCTACCTACCAATAATTCCCTGAACCAACCTTTCCCATGTGGGCTCATTGCTATCAGTGATACATCATTATCCTCGGCCGTTGAGATTATTTCCTCGGGCAGGTTTCCCACACGAACATGATCTTTCACATTGAAACCTGCTCGTCCGAAATCATCTCTGATATCGCCAAGCTTACTTTTAGTCTCATTGACATTTTCTTCTATTTCCTCCTCTGTCTCCCCTTTACTAACAACACTCAGAAGAACAACTTCTTTAATATCCTTTATTCCTTTGATAAATGATATTGTCTTTTTTGCAGGCTCAGAAAAATCAGTTGGCAAAAGCACTTTTGAGAAAATCATCGTGCAGAATTTTTCATGTTTTACTCCTTCCAGGTCTTTCACCAATTTATAGCGCATGATAAGAAGGTTGGTCTTTGCATGACGCACTACGTTTGCAGAAGTGCTTCCAAGAAGAAGATCCTTTATTGGGCTTTTTCCACGCGCACCCATTACGATCAAAGAAACTTTTTCTTTTTCCGCAGCTTCCAGAATCGCTCTGGAAACATCACCTTCTGTTATAACATCCACTTTTGTTTTCACTTTCAATCCCATACTCTCGATGTAATTTTTCTTCTCTTCCATGAGAATTTTTGTATTCTCTATATGCGGCCCATGAGTCCATCCTCGTTTTGAAGGATGTGTGGCATCCACTACATGCAAAAGCATCAATTCTTTTATCTCCGGAATTTCACCAATGCATTCAAGAGTCTTCTGTGCATACTCTGAAAAATCTGTCGGAAATAGAACTTTTTCGAACATTTTATCCTCCCTATATCATTATTTCTAACTTCTTGTATTTCAATCTAATTGATTTAAATCCTGGATAACCTTTAGAAGAAATAAAAATATTATATATTAGCCATCCTATCATCAATAATTCGTTGAATCTATAACTTATTTAACTGATTATTGCTAATACCCTTGTCTTGTTTTGTTCATAATGAAAACAAAATTCTCATGATTATAATAAGTAGATAAACTATATATGTATTCATGTAAAGTTATAGGATATGTTTCCAGTTCTTGCGAACATGGGGCTTGTCATGCAGGTTGCAGGGATCTTAGTCGCTTTCCCCATTGTCATGGGATTCGTTTATAATGAAACGCAGGCAATAATCTCATTGTTCATAACCAGTTTTGCATTCTTTTTCTCTGGTTTTTCTCTAAACGCCCTCTCTATGCGTGAGGAGCTTGATTTCCGTCAATCCTGCATTCTTCTTACAGGTGTTTTTTTATACTGGGTATTATTGGCGCGGTTCCATACTTCTGGCTCAATATATTCAATGATTCAAGCCTCACTGTGCGATTCGTGAACAGTTTTTTTGAGAGTATCTCAGGGTATACTACCACTGGCTTTTCGCTTATAACAGATCCGGATGCTCTTCCGCGCTCGCTCATGTTCTATCGCAGTTTCACGCACCTCATAGGTGGATTAGGCATCGTGTTCATACTCCTTGCGTTCTTCTACAATGGTAAGACGCTGGACAATATGTCAAGAGTTATGAACTTTATGCGCGTGACTGATAGTATTAAACAATCCTTAGCGTCGATTCTTGTAGTATATACAGTGTACATCCTTCTTTTCTCCGCAATAATATACATTTTGGGCTTAACAGACATAGCAAATACAATCTCAGTTGTGCTGAGTTCGCTCATGACAGGCGGCTTTTCTCCAATAGCTGATTTTTCACCATATACCGCATTTCCCGTATCACTGATCGTTATTGTTATGATGGTTCTCAAAGGAATTCTGGATGTTTATTATCATCTCTGCTATTGGCGTGGTGGCTGTACGGGCTGTTTATCCGCTTGATATATTTACTATAATATTCCACGTTCTTAGCGCATCCACTGGTACAGGTTTCTCCACAATAAATTTCAGCATAATTCCCGAAAAAGCAAAGTTTCTGTTTATTGTCCTGATGTTCCTGGGCGGAATGAGTTTCTCCACAGCGGGTGGAATCAAAATCTTCCGTCTTGCTCTTTTTTTAAAGTCAATTCCTTTTGCTATCGGTTCTTCTATCGGGAAAAAGTATGAAAAAATCGAATTCGACGGTAAAGATTACGATAAAGAAGATATCTTAACAAACCTTGTATTCATTCTTCTTTCGTCTATCCTTGTGATTGTCACAGGAGCGCTTCTCGCATTCTCCGGCTTCGGACTGGTCGATTCGATGTTCGAGGCAGTTTCCGCTTTTGCTACATCGGGATTATCAGCAGGAATCGTATCCATAGCCCTTGATATGCATTTGAAACTTGCGCTCTCAATTTTAATGGTAGTCGGAAGAGTTGAGATACTTCCAATTCTTGTTACAATGACAAAAATCCGTTGATAGAGCGCCTTTCCCACACTTATGCCAACAGCACAGATATCAAACCTGTTAGAAATATTGCATCAAATGTCCCGGCTCCTCCGATCGAAATAACCGGCACATCCAAATCAGCGATTTTTTTCAAATTAAGCAGGTCAACACCGATTAAACATCCGATCGTGCCTGAGATATAAGCTATCATAGGGGCATCTTGAGGAGAGATCATGAGAGCTGTCGCAGCAGCCAGAAATGGAGGAATTAAAACATGGATCGCTATTCCTCTTCCTACCACCGGTCTTGCTATACTATGGATAAAGAAAGTCATGATCAGAACTCCTATTATCACATCGACGGGGCTAACCATCGTGGACAGAAATCCTGACATAACTATTGGAATAACAGCGCCCCCTAGGTTAACGGCTATGCTGGTTTTCTCTACTTTAACAGGAAAGTTCACGTTACTTCCAAGTAGCGATAAAAAGAGGAAATAGACCGAATACTCAGGAGGAAATCCCAGTTTTCGAAAAGCAGTGCCGAATATATTTAAGCTTACAAATATTAAAACCAATACCAGGACAAAGAATAAAAAAACAATAAATGACGCTCTTATCCCTGGATGTGTTTGATATGACATTCGACCAACCTTCTCCTCTTTTTGTACATTCTATTTGTTATAACATAGCTAAACTTCCAGTTGTTTAAAATCATCCCCCGGAAGCTACGCTTACAATAACAAAAATAACATATATTACCAAAAAAGTAGCTCCTTCTCTTCTGTCGATCACATATCCTGACTTCTTAAAAATGATTAGTAATAGAGATAGCACCAGCATAAATAAAACTTGAATTAAAATAAGTTCAGGAGCTATATTAATTGGCCTGATAATAGCTGCAACCCCAAGAACCCACAGGATATTAGCGACATTGCTTCCAATAATATTCCCAAGCGCCATTGTCATGTATCCTTTGCTCGCAGCTGAAACCGAAACAAAAAGTTCAGGCAAAGAAGTCCCAAAAGACATGAGCAAAAGAGCAATAAGATATTCTGATATACCATAAGCCACGGAGAGTCCGATTATAGAATTTACAAGAATCCTTGCTCCTATGAGTATGCCAACAAGTCCTATAAGAACTTCTAAAATATTTTTAATGAAGCCATTTTTTCCAATAGATTCAACACCTATTTCCCTGTATGTGTTAATTGCATGCTTTAGATAAAAAACGTATGCGGTTATAAAGGCGGTTCCGCCGATCCTCCCAATACCATCCGCGGCCAGTAAGAACACAGATGCAAAAGCCAGTATGATAAGATGTATCCAGCCGCTATAGATTTCAGTGTATTTTATCACAAGCGGTTTAATGATACAGGTCAGACCAAGGATCAGGGCGATATTGGTGATATTGCTCCCGATGATATCCCCGACCGCTATTTGACCATGATCGATGTACGATGCATATATATCAGAAACCAGTTCTGGCAGTGAGGTTCCCAGCGCAACAACAGTAATCCCGATGACAAAATCGGAAACTCCGAGAATCTTGGCTAGTTTTGAGGCTCCTTCAGTGAAAATATCGCTGGATTTTATAATAATAGGGATTGAAATAATGAAAAATATTAGAAACTTAATCGATTCGGTTAGCATTATTATACCCCATATATTCGTATTATCAAATCAGTCATATCATAGAAGTTCCAATACCACAAATAATGTTATGATCGCTATGCACAATATATTCATCCAGAATCCAGCCTTTGCCATTTGTGGTACAGTCACATATCCTGTACCGAACACTATGGCATTGGGCGGCGTAGCCACCGGCAGCATGAAAGCAAGCGAAGAGGATATGGCTGCGGCGATCATTAGTCCCAGAGGCACAATACCCAGCGCTGCAGCAAGGGAAGCTGCCACTGGCAGTATAATTGTAGCAGTAGCGGTGTTTGAGGTTATTTCTGTCATGAAGAGTGTGAGCGTGACAACAGCCAGTATTATTACAACTGAAGGCATATCTTTCAGAAAAAGAAGCTGCTGCTCTATCCCCGCATCTAAGCCCGTTTCTATAAAACCCTTGGCTATGGCTAATCCTCCTCCAAGCAAAAGCACCAGATCCCATGGAAGCTTTATCGTGTCTTTCCATATCAGAAGCCCTTCTTTCTTGAATGGTAATTTTTCCAAGCCTGGCAATCTCATCAGTTATTCCATCTCCGAGTGCTTTAATTCTCGGAGGATATGCAATATATACCAGATATATCCAGCATATAAATAATATAAAAAATGCCAGCAGAAAGCCAAAATAAGCCCACTGGAGGAAAGTTATCTTAGATGAGTAAAATGTGCGATAAATACCAGCAAATATTAGATTAGGGGTAGTACCGATGAGAGTGGCAATTCCTCCTATTGAGGCTGCATAAGCTATCGAGAGAATGATAGTCGTGTTAAAATTTTTATCTTCTCCTGCCTTTGAAGCCTGATATATGATCGCTGTGGCTATTGGCACCATCATCATGGCAGTCGCAGTATTGCTGATCCATGCGGAAATGAAAGCTGTGGCAGCCATGAATCCTGCTATTGTTTTTCTGGGACTTGTTCCGATAGTTCTGATGATGTGAAGCGCAATCCTGATATGAAGTCCCCATTTCTCCATGGCAATAGCAATGAAAAATCCCCCTATCAGGAGGAATATTATCTTGTTTCCATACTCTGCTGTAACCTCTCCAACCTCAAGAGCCCCAATCAAAGGAAAAAGAATTATTGGAAGAAGCGAAGTTGCAGGTATGGGAATCGCTTCCGTCAACCACCAGCATGCTATCCATGCAGTGCTTGCTGCTATTGATTTAGCTTCCCAGGGTATTCCTTCTATGTCTGAGAGGAGAATGAATAAAAAAAGTACAGGTCCAAGCACCAGACCTGCTTTTCGTCTCGATATCATTGGAAGCTTAGTCAACGAATCTTTTTTACTTCGCTCTCACTACCAGAACAGGTCTATTTGCCCTTCTTACTACTGCACAGGTTGTACTTCCTACCAATAATTCCCTGATCCAGCCTTTCCCGTGCGGGCTCATCGCTATTAGTGATACATTTTCATCCTCTGCTGTTGAGATTATTTCCTCCGGAACATTCCCAACTCTAACGTGATCCTTCACCATAAAACCTGCCTGTCCAATCTCCTCTTTGATATCAACAAGCCTTTTTTTGGCCTCATTAACATTTTCTTCTATTTCTTCCTCAGTTTCACCTTTGCTAACTACATTCAGGAGATCAATGTCTTTAATCTCTTTTATATTTTTTATAAAAGAGACCGTGTCCCCTGCAAATTCAGAAAAATCAGTCGGTAAAAGCACTTTTGAGAAAATCATCGGGCAGAATTTTTCATGTTTTACTCCTTCTAAGTCTTTCACCAGTTTATAGCGCATGATCAGAAGGCTGGTCTTTGCATGACGCACTACGTTTGCAGAGGTGCTTCCAAGAAGAAAATCCTTTATTGGGCTTTTTCCACGTGCTCCCATTACGATCAAAGAAACTTTTTCTTTTTCCGCCGTTTCCAGGATCACTCTGGATACATCACCTTCTGTTATCACATCCAGTTTTGTCTGTACTTTCAAACCGAGACTATTGAGGTATTCTTTTTTCTCTCCCATGAGAATTTTTGTATTCTCGATATGCGGTCCATGTGTCCATCCTCGCTTTGAAGGATGCGTCGCATCAACTACATGCAAAAGCATCAATTCTTTTATACCGGGAATCTCACCAATGCACTCAAGGGTCTTCTGTGCATACTCTGAAAAATCTGTTGGAAATAAAACTTTTTCGAACATTTTATCCTCACTTATTTTATTATTTCTAATTTAATGTCAGGAAATATCTTTATTAAAATTCCGGTTAGGCACCAGTTGTTATAGGAGTTTTTTCAATTGAAAAATTGAAAAAATTTTATGATGCCTAACCTTTAGAAGAAATAAAAATATTATAAATTAACCACCCTATCATCAAAAGAATAAAGAATACGCCTATAGCTATGATATACGCTCCTATTCCCAATTCCTTTATTTTCTCAATGAATTCTATTTTCATGTTCTTTTTCCAGTTTGATTCTCATCTTGTTCCTGAAACTGTTCCGGAAACCCGCAGCCACATATCTTGCAGATTTGCGAGAGACCATGTTTAACTAATAGTCAGATATAATTCGGCGCATAGAGTATTATGAAATATACCAGCATCGCTACAAGACCCAGAGGAACCCCAAGCCTTGCCCATTCCTTGCTTGTAATCCCAAGCTTGTTGGCAGCTATAATATTGGGTATATTTCCTGGGATGAGCATACCGCCTGATACAAGCAATCCCATCAAGACACTTTTGATCTTGATCGCCGGGTCGGGTGCGCCAGGGATAATCATGGAAGGATCGACTTCGGCAGCCGCAAGAGTAGCATTATCAAGGATAGCTGATACCATATTCACCCAGTAAAGAGCTTCACCTGCCATTTTTGTTACATACCATTCAATGATCGGTGTAAAGCCAGTTCCGAGAAGAACAAGGGCCATTACGAACACATACACCTTTGCTGCCCTGATAAGCACATCGTTTATTCTTTCGTGAACATCATCTGTAACTACGGCATCATCTGTGGGTACTTCTTTTTTAGAAGCGAAGAAAACACCTACTATGCCGAACGCCAGGACTCCTGGTATTATATATTTTCCAAGCAAATCGAAAAGATAGAAGAAACTTTCCTTCATCTTTGTCTTTATAACTATTGTAGAAAGTGGTTCACCGATAGGAGTAAGTGCGGCGCCAAGGCCAATTGCAAAGCAGGCGATTATTGTCAGATTTACCATTGTCTTACGATTAAGCTTCAATGCGCTAATTATCTCAACAAGCAGAAGCGCAGCAATGATGGCAGTGATAACACTTGAAAGCAGACCGAGAACCACGATTACTGCAAATACCACAATCTTAAGCGGTATTCTTGCCAGTATTCTCTGCATTAAGGCGCGTATGTGCCCTCGCCCATAATGGAAAATAAGCCCTGCAAATAACACAGCAAGCGATATTTCAACAGGATCGACAAGTGCTTTTTCGATCAGATGAAAGTTCCAGTTAGGCAAAGTTCCCTCAACCCCGGATTCGGCGCCGGGTGATACTTTCAGGAAGAAGGAGTTTACTGTTACTGCCAGAACACCCATTGAGAAAAGGAATACCTCAAGGTTATGTTCGATTTTTTTGATCAGAAATGGGCCAAGCAGGACAATAAGGAAAATTGCCAATAATCCGCCTGCAACTGTTGAGCTGAATTCAAAGCTCATTGTACCTCTGTTGGACCTATTTTTGACCGGTTGTTATAGAATACGATTATAGCTGTCACAATATTATGCCCCTCGTTCCATGAATTAAAACAAGTACTCCCTTTCCTTCAGTGCAGATATTTCTTCAGAAAGTATCATGTTACATTCCCGTTGAAATTAATATTGCTACGACACCAAGGACAAGGCTCACAATAAAGCTTGTCAGGGCATCTTTTGGAAGAACGCGCCTGAATTTGGGGTCATGGAATCCTTCTATTGTTCCGCCTACGCCATAAGATGGGACAACTGCATTAACATAGAAAACACCCATGGTAAATACACCCGCAACTGCGGCGGCGCTTGTTGCACTGATCAATTGACCGTATATTCCAACAAGAACATAATATATGAGCGCCCCTCCAATGCCGCCAAGCGCAGCCCCGATTACTCCACTGACAAAACATACGGTTGGAATTCCCTGTCCCTGGGTCCCTTTAGACATATATATGTCCTGGCTGTCTCCTGTTATCGGATCTTTTTTTACCTGTGCCGAAGAAAAAGGCACTCCAACGCCATAGGCATATATTAAAGTGGCAGCTATCATTGCACTTGATATCATTATCATGGAGCCAACTGCTCCCGCAGCCAGTACTAAAGCCATTGGCGCGTTCTCAACATTTGCATACATATAAGCCCCTGTTATCAGGCCGACAAGCCCTGAACCTGCTGCGAGTTCCACGGTGCCTGTTCCTATTCCAGTAGCCTGTGCCATTGCCGCCGGGGCGCCTCCCACTGGTACAAAGTGCACACCTATACAAATAAGAGTGCCGCTGATGGCTATTAATAGAATGTCCATCATTATTTCGGGAGAGAGTAATGAAATATCTACCATTTCAATTCACTCCTTTTTTCTGATTGCATATATTTTATCCTCCAATTTTTTACAGTAATCACCACATAGAACCAACGTGAATGATAGACCTGTTCTACGAACAATAATTATCAAATGTTATAAATCTTTCGAATTTGTTACAACTTGTTAGTAATTATATATAATCCATAGAAAACATAATACGCATGCAAAATAATTCAATGCAAAGAGTATGAAAGGTAATGAAAGGTCCCATAAAAGCATTCGAATCCTGGTACTAGTATTATTGATATCAGTTTCCATTGCAGCCATAATGCCTCTTCCCACAAAAAGCGAATTTCAATTCAATAAGTCTTGTGTGGGTATTGAAGCTAATTCAATCCAGCAACAGCAATCACAGGAGGAAAAAATTAGGAACCAATTGGAATGCTCATCCGATTTTAATAAAAAACTGCTCAAATTATTTATTCTGGGAATAATCAATATTGATGAATTGACAATGTGGGTATTGGGAGTGGAAAGAAGAGTGGTTGTATTAAAAATGATGCACGAAAAAAGGATGATACAGGCATCCGATATAGCAGATTCGACCGATAGATCATTACAGAACATCAGTTACGCAATGCGGGAACTGGAAGAGCGAGGACTGATCCAGTCACTGACCCCCGGAAAAAAAACCTGGAAAAAGTTTATTTTAACAGATAAAGGAACTGAGGTATTTGAAAACCTCAAGAAAAATAATCTTTTAGCAAATAATTGAAGATTAAATTCTGCACTTAAGCAATTTGATTCTCAATTCTACAATAAAATAGAATATTCCTGCCAATACAAAAAACATTACTGGTCCAATAAACGTTTCTATTGATTTTTCCATATTATTCTCCTGATAATGAATCCATTTGAAGAACAATAAGTTTCAAGTATTATAAATCTTTCGAATTTGTTATAACTTGTTAGTGATTATATGTAATTTTATTTTTTGATCAAAATCGTTTGAGCTGGATACGCCCTCAATTCCTTCGAATCTCAATTCCCTCTTTTGAAAACTGTTCATTTATAGCCATGTTTATCACATGCCGAACATCCGTATGTTTACTGTAATCACGAGTTTTCACATAATAAACTATTTCAAAAACCAGGCTGAAATCTCCGAATTTAACTAAATGAACTCTGTCAAATTTTATCACCTTGATATTATCAATTATCTTCTTAATTATCACAGGGATTTTTTCAAGTTTTTCATTTGGTGTTCCGTATGCAATACCAAGATTAAAAACGACTCTTCGCAGTTCCATTCGCTTATGGTTGTGCACCTTTGATTCTATTAATTGCTTGTTTGATACTATCAGTTCTTCGCCATGCAGTGTCTGGATGCGTGTGGATTTTAATCCTATCCTTTTCACCGTTCCGCTCTCATCTGCAAATGTAATGAAATCCCCGGCCTGGAAGGGTTTATCAAAATATATAGAAAAAGAGGCAAATATATCACTTAAAATGTTTTGCAAAGCTATGGCAATTGCCAGACCTCCGATCCCCAGCCCGGCTATTAAGGTTGAAACATTGTATCCCAGGTTCGAAATAATAAAGATTGTTGCCATGATCCACAAAAAACTTTTCAGGAGCCTGCCCAGAAGATCTATTACAGATGTGTCAGTTCCCCTTTCTTCATCACCACCTTCTTCCTGTTTTTTTACTATCATTTTATGCGTGCTGTAATCGACAAGAGTTTGAACACCTTTGATTGCATAATAGGTACCAAGAACTATTATCAGATAATACACGAATGTCCGTAAACCATCTGGTATTACAATAAAATAAAAAGCGACATATGTGGATATCAATACATAGAACGGCCAGCCAAACGCATCGATAACTTTTACAACAAGATCATCATATTCAGTTGCGGTTTTAGCAAATATTTCTTTAAGTTTTCTCAAGATAATATATTTGAAAATCCTTAAAACAACGATGGATACTATAAAAATAATTAAAGATATTAAATAATCGTTCACTGAATTGTTTGCAATAGTGTAAGTCGAAATTCCGGATATATCAAAAACCATAATGTGAGTTATTCGGTGTTTTCATATTAATGTATTGTTTACATCTAATTTTAAGTATGATAAGCATAATTATTATGACTAATAGGTTGATGATCCGAACTTGAAACTTAATGAATTTTTAAAAGACCTTGAACTGAAACAGGTCCAGAGATGGACTTTATTGAGTATTCTTATAGGTATTATTTCAGGTTTCGGGGCAATTTTGTTCTATCTTGGATTGGACATAGTTTCAAATTATGTTCTTGGAAGTATAGGCGGTTATTATCCCCCTTTACCTGATGGAGAAACTTCATTATTCAATCACCCTGCAACAGGAGTAAAATGGCTTCTTTTCTTATTGCCGGCAGCTGGCGGATTAATTGCAGGCATTATAATCCATACTTACTCCCCGGAGGCGCAGGGGCATGGCACTGATGCCGTTATTGATGCTTATAATAATAAACGAGGTTTTATCAGGAAAAGAGTTCCGCTCACCAAAGCGATTACATCAATGATAACCATCGGCTCCGGGGGGAGCTCGGGAAGTGAAGGGCCTATCACCCAGATAGGTGCTGGTTTTGGTTCTACGCTTGCCACATTTTTTAAATTGAGCGACCGTGACAGGAGAATAATGGTCATCTGTGGTATGGCGGCAGGTATTGGCAGCATATTCAAAGCGCCTCTTGGAGGATCAATATTCGCAATAGAAGTACTCTATAAGAGGGACATGGAAACAGAGGGTCTTGTTCCTGCATTCATCTCATCTACAATCGCATATTCCATATTTTCATCTTTCTTTGGCTGGGGAGGCGTATTTACGACTCCGGATTTTAAATTTACAACGCCCACGGAACTCATATTTTATGGCATTCTCGGTATCCTGAGCGCCGCAACAGCAATATTATTTGTGATCATTTTCTATGGCTTGCGAGATCGTATTTTCAAGCCCATGAAAATTAAATCATATCTCAAACCAGCTATCGGTGGACTACTTGTAGGAATCATGGCAATGTTTTTCCCACAAGTCCTGGGGATAGGTTACGGATGGGTCCAGATAACAATGAACGGTAATCTTGTAAGGATGTCAATAGCTGTCATGATGGTACTTGTTATTTTAAAAATTCTTGCAACCTCATTTACATTATCATCTGGCGGAAGCGGCGGTGTTTTTGCACCTTCCCTTGTCATAGGTGCAATGATAGGAGGGGCTTTTGGCCAGATAATGAACCTTATATTCCCGGATATCATTTCCCAACCTGGCGCTTATGTTGTCGTGGGAATGGGTGCGATGCTTGCCGGGGTTGCAAAAGTTCCCATAGCAGCGATCGTGATGATATCAGAGATGACGGGGAATTATAACCTGCTTGCTCCGCTGATGGTAGCATCGACCCTGGCTTATGTCCTATCAGGCAAATGGACGATTTACGAAAAACAGGTAGATAACCGTGCTTCTTCCCCCGCGCACAGGAGGGAGATGACGGTGGATATACTCGGGCGGGCTAAAGTGGAAGATGCAATGAGCATAAATATTGTTACCATCAAATCATCTGTGAGCATCCACGAAGTGCTTGATCTCATACATAAATACGGTTACACTGGTTTTCCAGTCGTTGATGATAACAAACTTGTGGGTATAATCACATTTGAGGATGCAGAGAAAGTATCGCCGGATGCAAGAAAAACAACTACAGCAAAAGAGGTTATGTCAACAAAACTTATAGTGGTAAAACCGGAAGATTCACTTGAGTCTGCTCTTTTGAAACTTCTCAATAGTAAGATCGGACGATTACTTGTAGTGGAAAACGATGATGCTGCAAAACTCGTCGGGCTTGTTACAAAATTAGATATTATAAAGGCTCATGCAAATTTGAGTTCAATTAGAAATAATACCATATAGATGAATAATCATCAACATTTTCATTATCATCTTTCAACCTTTTAAGATACTCAAAGATCGAAACATCTGTATAATTATACGGTTCAACAAAGGCGTATTTAGATTCCCATGGATAGAAACGGTAAACTCTTCTTCCATCTTCCATGATCATTATTACCTCATGGTCCTGCCATGAGCGAAGATATGATTTCCCAAGCCTCGGGACATTGAAAACCGGCTCGTCCGTTCGCACCATTCCCGGCAGGAATCTTGCCTCCTCTTCTCTTTCCTGTTCTATCCTTGCAATGGGTACACGATAATCTATTGTTTCATCTTTTCCTTTAGTATTGAAAGTGTAATATGGGTCAATTCCCGATTTTTTTAATACTGTTCTTAAGAAACTCGATTCATATTTTTTGCTATTATAATATGTAAAAACCTGCTGGTTGTACATGTTGATACCGAGTTTCTTGATCTTCTTAATAGCTTCCAGGGTATCAGGAGTGAGCTCGGTCGGATGTTCAAAATGTGTTACGATGCATAATTCCCTTCTCCCCAACTCATAGTATTTGTCAAATATTTCGATGAGTTCACCTGTGATCCTTTGAGGCATTGTAACAATGATCCTCGTGCCAATCCTGATCCTTTCAATATGGCCGATTCCTGAAATTTCAGACAATAACCAATCAATCGAAACGTCATCAAGCGTTAACGGATCTCCGCCAGTGATCAGTACTTCTTTTATGTTTTTGTTATTAGATATCCAATCCAGAGCATTCTTCATTGACTCCCGTGAGAAAACAGCATCCTTGATATCTGTTATTTCCCAGTTCCTCTGGCAATAAACACATATCTGCGGGCATGAATCAAAGGGTTTGAGAATAAGTATCTGCGGATACCTTCGGGTTATTCCTTGAATAGGACTTGTGGATTTTTCATCCATAAAATCAAGGTTCGTGCTATTATCTTTGCTTAGCATATAATTCCAGCAGTAATTCTCACTTGGAAGAACCTGTGCTCTTATTGCATGGTCATATTTCCCTGAGTTTTCCCTGTCAAAAAGCGAGAGATAATGGGGAGTGATCTGAAAAGGTATGCAGTTTTTTCTTGCGCATTCAAGCCCTCTTAACTCATTATCACTCAATCTTACAAGATCCAGTAAAGTATCAATATCCGAAATTATATTTTCAATATGCCAGTAGTAATTCTGCCAATCCTTGTCAGTAGCATTAAAAAAATCCAGGATGGATTTTTTATTATTCTTTCTTTCCTCGATCAGATCCATTCCTGTTTTATACCGTAGGAAATAATTTTCAATATTTGAAGAATACTCGTCAAGTGTTTTCATGCGTTCAAGTGCAGCAGTATGCCCGCTCAGGCTCAAGAATATTGGAACTTCCTTTTCCGCATATATTCCTGACTCGCAGTTAATACCTTTGAAAAGATTAATAAATTCTAAGAAAAAACCAACATCTAAGCTTTCGGATTTTGCTTTTTTCTTTGCAACCCTGTATAATGAATTCAAAGCGGAATAATTTGTAATGTCCTCATTTTCTGTTCTAATGACATTTTTAAAAACCCTTATGCACTCCTTTGCATTATTTCTCTCAAGAATATTTTTATCTTTAAAATGTTTATCAGAATAGACGTTGAAAAGATGCCTTTCTAAATCGTTCAGGTGATCAAAAAGCCTGTTCCGTGCTTCATGCAGTTTATTGCTTGATTTGAGAATCCTGAAAATTTCAGGGTCGTATTCCCATAATGTTTCTATTAGTTTTAATTTATCATATTCCAGTAATTTTTTCATACTTCCCCGGTATTTGTTGTCTTTATACTTTTTAACTGGTATTTTCAAATGCTTTTTTCTTATATATTATAAATCTTTCTGATCTGTGATAATATTTTTTTCTACCAATCCATTCAAAAAGCTATTACATTTAGATTCAGCTTCGATATTGGGGATTTGGTATTTTTCTTTGATATGATCAATTATTTCAGATATTGTTGATTCCCCATTGCTCTTATCCAGGATATCCCTGGCAAGATCAGAAATCGTAAAAATCCTGTTATTATCTATATCAAATAAAATATTCACTTTTTCTTTTTGAAGGTTTCGTTTACTTCCATTTCCTCTAAGGCCGGAATGGATTATCTGCGCCAGGTTAAAACTGAAAGTCCCGATAAAGACGCCTTCATTCAGGACAGGGTGAGAATCATTTTTTATAGATTTATTCACGGTCTTTTTCCTGTTCTGTATCGCCCTGATCAATCCGGATAGATCAGCTACTTTATTATTAGATTCCCTGTAATGGGCAATGTACAGGAAAAGATGCTCCCGGTCAAGATTGCTCCAGATAGGCAAATCCGGATATTTATGAGCAAGTTTTGTATAGAATTCCTGAATTACGCCTTCTGCATCTTTTTTCGATAATCCTGCCGAGATATCGCAATCATACCATAAAGACAGGTCAATAGTATCATCTTTGTATATTTTGGAGATGTTGAAATTATCAGGATTTTCATATACTTTTGAATGCTTTGTGAGCTGGAAACTCCCGAAAGACAGGGAACGGATCTTGTCGCTGTTATGCAAAATAAAATCCATGGTTTCTCTTGCCTCAGTGCGGGTTTCAGTAGGAAAACCGAATATCAGGAAAAGGTGCGCCCAGATGCCAGACTCCTTGCAAAACTTGCAAATTTTCAATACATTCTCTTTTTTGATTCCTTTATCCATGCACTTAAGAATCCTCTCGCTGGCTGATTCCAGGCCGAAATAAAGCATCTTACAACCTGCATAAGAGAGCTTATTGCCAAGTTCGTGGGAAAAAGAGGATTCAAATCTTGAATCTGCAAGCCAGGAAATGTCCAATTTTTCATTGATTATCCTGTCTGATAATGCCCCGATTATTTTTGTGGACAAACCTTCATCCTGGAAAGTAAAAAATTTGGTTTTATGTTTATTATTCAATGTCTTGATGTCGTTAAAAAGAAGCTCAACGTCCCTTGGCCTGTATTTACCTGAATAACCAAACCCGTGGTCGCAAAAAGTGCATCTGTTCCAGTAACACCCTCTTGATGAAAGAACAGGAATGATAAGTTCGGGTGATAAATACTTATCAAGCGGGAGACCATCAAAGCATGGGGTGGGTAATAAATTGATGTCTTCCCCGCTGGAACTGAGCCTGTTTACTATGATCTCCGGACCTTTTTTATAAATTAGATTGGGAATATCCCTGATATCAAATTCATTTTCCAGGTGTTTGATAAGATTTAAAAGGGCAGTCTCTCCCTCATGGACTATCACGCTGTCAAACACAGAAAAAAGATCTTTTGTTTGGCTTATTTCATCTACAAGACGCGTGAAAACACTTCCCCCGATATTAATATGTATTTTCGGGTCGGCTTTTTTAATAAGATTTGCAAGTGTTAATCCCGGTATTAGCTGGCTTATATTTATTATTGAGATACCTATTAGCCCCGGATTCCCTTCAAGTACTTCCTGAAGTGTGTATTTTTCAAAATATTCAATGAAAATATTTTCTTTCCTGTCATTTATAGCTTCAAGAACATCCGAACTTTTTCTGCATGAATGCCGCATATCATACGAATGAAAAGTAAGATTTGAAGGATAATAAGCAGATGATGCAAGTTTAAGTCCAAGTTCAAGAACCTTAAAAGCATTGAATAGTTTTTCTATATCATAAAAATCTTCTTTGTTTTTTATGATGTTTTTAGCATCCTCAACACTATTAATAACGTAATTTCCAAAAAGAATAGAACTACCCAAAGCAGCGTATTGTTTCTGGAGTTCAGAAGATAATTCTTTTTTTGATTCAAGTTCATGAAATTTTGTTTGCGCTTTATCATAGTAACCCTGAAGCCCTTTTTTACTTAGAAGATTATCAAAAAAAGAAGCATTGATGTCTATCTGGGAAACATTGCAGTTATTGGCTTTTAAGAAAGCGGTTAACGATGGGAGGCTCAAATAAGGCTGTGTTGGTATCCACTGGGGTGGGAAGAGTAATTTTGTAAGCATAATATGTGAGGTGAATAGGGATAATTAGGATAAAACTGTTTCGTCGCCCACATTTTTCCCGTAATATTCATATTATTTACCACAAACTTTATTTGATTTGATAATGATTTGATGTTAAGTGATCCAAAATGAATGATAATGATACTAAAAATATTGGCGATGAATTTGTTGAAGAAGACGAAAATTCAAAAACTGAAGACGAGACAGCATTAGAAGGATTATATGATCTGGTTTTACCTCCGGGAATTCCTTATAAACTCATCATGGAAGTAATGGATACATTCAATCTGGAAGTGACAACCAGGAAATGTTCAGTAAAGACTATAGATGTAGAGGATGATAATCTTCTTATATTAAGAGGAGAACTCGATTCAGTAAATAATGCACATGATTATATTTATAAAAAAATGAGTGAAATGTATAATTATAAGAAATAACTTTTTATATTGATTTTAAAAAAATCGCAATTATTTGATAAAGATCAGGGGGATTAACCCCTACCCTTTATAATCCTAAAACAGGCGCTCTTTACCAAGTGGTCTTGTGTATCCTGTTCCGCCGCAATTCGTGCATGGTATACCCTGCATCAAATAACCTCTTCCCTTGCACCACTGGCATTTTCGGGATGAGTCTACAACTTCTACTTCTCCTTTTCCGCCGCAAACAATACAGGTCTGGCCCTGATGTTTTCCAGTCCCGTCACAATACATGCATTTCACTATACCTGGTACTTTGGGCGTTCTTTTTATTTCTCCTTTTGCTTCTGCCATTTTAAATCACATCACCATAAATCTCAAACTATGTTATAAATATTTCCTTTTAATTTTCGCATCCCAAAAAAAAAATAGAGAAAGTAGGCATTTAGCCTACTTAACAATGTTTACTTTGCTGGGATAACGAATGCTCTCTCACCGGCGCAGCGGTCCCATTCTCTGAGTGCTGCCTTGCCGAATGCGCCCCTTGGATCTGCGAAGTCAAAGTTGATCAATTCATCTGCGAAGCAGACTTTGACCAATGGATTGACGCAGAAGGCGTCCTTGCCTGCGTGAGCTGCTGCTACTACTGAGGTGTATCCACCCTGGTGACCTACGTTCATTGCGTAGTTGGGGTAGTTTGCGCCTCTGCATTCGCCTATGCAGCCTTCATCTGAGGCAATTGAGAACACGTTGGTTGCGCCGCACTGATCCTGCAGGTCATACCCGAAGAATCCAAGTCTGCCGTGTGCCTCTTTGTGGAGGTACATGGACAGATACCATGCGGAGAGACCGGCCTGGCTGTGGCCTGTTGCCAGAGCTGTTGCGCCGCCTGCTGCTATTGAACAGACTGTTGCGCGCTGTGAACCGCCGAAGTGGTCTTCCAGTGTGGTCGGATATTTCTCGTATGCTTCAAGACTGTACAGTGTTGATTCTGTAGCGATGTCTTTTACGGTGTCGATTGTGGCTTTTGCCTTTCCGCGACCGCCATATTTCTTTGATGCATATTCGTCTGCCCAGTACAGGAAGTCATCGACGATATCATTGGTGTATGCTGGTGTTGCATACATTGTGAATCCGACGCCACCTGACATGTAGCCACCGAGCCAGATCTGGTCATATAACATTGTGGCTGCGCTTGCAGTCTGCAATACTACATTGACTGGATCTTCTGGACCCTTTCTGTTTGTCTGGACGATATCTGCCATATGACCGAAGGATAATCCTCCTGGCTCATTTGGACCTCTTGCTCTGCGTGCCGGGATCATGTCACCCATTTCGACAAGTCCTGCGTGTTTGGCTGTGAATGCAAGTTCTCCGACTGCTGCTTCACCGGCGCACATATGATATGCGCTGATAAAGGTCATACCGACCTGCATTGCCATCCAGCGGCTTGTTCCTGGTCCATCTTCAGTTCTTGTGACGATGGTTGGGATGTGTACTGCCTGCCAGGAGGTCTTGCCTACTGCTGCTTTGACCTGTTTTGCCTGGTTTTCTGGGAATTCGTTGTCAATGTTGATAACGAACTGCTTATCTACTTCATCCTGAAGGGTTTCATCACCTGTGAATATTTTCACATAGCAGTCATCTACTAATGCCGGGTGTGTTTCAACCATGTGTTCCTGGACAATTGCTGCTCCAGGCATTGCGTGGTTCAAAACTTCAAGGTAGTAGTTGATTGTCTCAGGTGTAACTTCCTTGCCTAATCTCTTCTCAAGAACTTCATGTGCGAGGTCAAGACCTACGACGCATGATCTTCTGATGTCGTCCCATTCCTGCTGCATTGCTGCATTGTTGACGAAGTGAAGGTCGTCACCATCGCATACGATATCTGTTCCAGATATTGTGTATGGGGTCAACTGTCTCTGACCCATGGGGATACCTGCTAAGTGCAACTTGGGGTCATAAGCCTGCAATCCTCTCTTCTTGGTGATTGCTGCTCCGCACTTTGCCATTTCTACCTTTCTTGGGTTCTGCTGATAGCCAAGTCTGAGGTATTTGGTCTTCTTATCGGTTATTTTACCGCCCTTGTTCTTATTAGTGCCCCATTCTTTAGTATATTTTGTTTCCATTGCTTTTTGGAATCTTACTGCCATTTAGCTCACCTCACGCCTTTGGGACGAACCCATATTTGGTTCTTAATTCCCAGACTCTCTGAACATGTTCAATAACTTCTTTATCGCTTCTGAATGCAACATTGTCCACTCTATAGATGGTGGTTCTCTTTGCTGCTTCTGCTTCGCTCATTGGTTTTCCAAGGTTGACTTTTCTGTCAATTGGTACGCCGACCTGGTCTTTGTCACTTACAATGACGCCGCCCTCAAGTCTGCGCCTGTCCAACATATCGAACATTACGCCGTCTTCCTGTAATCTGAGGGAGTGACCGTGAACTGTACAGCCTCTCATGCCTGCAAGACCCCAGTCAGTGATTTCGGTTTCCGACTGTCTCTTGGCGTACTCTTCCATATCTCTCTCTCTCATTTCATTGACTTGTCTGCCAGATAATGTACCTGGGTCGACTCCTCTGAAATTGATGGCTGCATGGTACGATCTCCAGTATGGTACTGCTGGACCGTTATACATTGAGTCAGCGAACTGTACATATCTCATTCTGTCGCCGGCTGCTGCGCCTGGTGTTGGTTCAACGACTTCTCTTACCGGGCATGCTGGTTCACCAATCTCTGAGAGTGGTGGATGTGTGCTCGGGTAATCGGAACCTGGTGCCCTATGACCGAGTAATGCTGTTAAATCTTCATCAGAAATATCACGCATTTTCTCTACATCATCTGACATAAATTTTCTTCTATTCTTAGCAACTGAGGTGCTGCCAGGATAATATTGTGGTTTATATGCCATATTTTTTCCTCCTAATTGATTTGAATCGGTTCTTTCTGCTCCCTGAATAAACTAATCATTTCTCTTCCTCTGAATTAATAACACAGAGGCTATTTTCCGGTTTTGCATGCGGGTCCATCAGGCCGAGTATTCGTTCGTCTTCAAGATTGATGCTTTCATCAGTCTTGCTTTTGAATCCATACTTACCGTAATCAGTCAAAGTAGCTTTCTTCTTTATGAAGAAACCCTGTTTGAATTCAAAGGAAAATGGTAGCGTTCGCTCGCACGCATTTCTTAGTTCTTCCTTTGTGCTTTCATCTTCTAGTTCGACTATTACCTCGCCTACCATGACATGCAATTCGAATGCACAATCTCCGACATGGATTATCTCCATATTCGGGTGGTTGACATCTGTTCCGGTTCCAGGTCCGCATGTGACCTTCCGGGGCAAATTTTTTCCACCGATTAGCATTCTTATTACTCCTTTGACGTGATCGATCTCATTTAAGAGTCTTTCAGCAGTCTCTGGCTGTAATAATCTCTGCGGAAATATTTTGATCTGGATTGGTTTACCCGTGACTGAAGCAGCTTTTGCCATTCAATTCTCCGAATTTATACGGCTCCTGCTACTGCCTTGATTGGCTCTCTGAATTCGTCTACCGCGCTGAAGACATCTCCTACTAATCCTGAGGTCTTCTCTGGGCTGTATACCTGAACACCTGCGTCAAGAGCAACTGCTGCTGCTACGCATGGTACTGCGAGACCCTTTGAGTGTCTGGTAACTACGTGGTTGCCGTTGAAGACTCCTGGTCCACCGCCACCATAGATGGAGTGTGAGAAGAAGGAGAATCCGACTGCTGCGCCCTGTACTTTACCGAAGTCACAACCTGGGAGTGAGGTCTCTTTCTCAATGAGGTCCTGGAAGTACAG
Organism: Candidatus Methanoperedens sp.; assembly: GCA_012026795.1. Lineage (NCBI taxonomy): Archaea > Methanobacteriati > Methanobacteriota > Methanomicrobia > Methanosarcinales > Candidatus Methanoperedentaceae > Candidatus Methanoperedens > Candidatus Methanoperedens sp. Next base: position 69,951 of record VEPM01000015.1, on the reverse strand, counting down.
CAATACTGAGGATACTGCCTGTGGGGCTCTCTGAGCGCCGCAGTTAACGAGTGTTGCTGCGAGTGTTCCTGCTGCACAGTATGCATTCCATTTTCCGACATCATTGGTCTTGTATGTTGTATAGCCAGATGCGAATTTCTTATCTGCGCTGATTACTTTATCTGCAATTGCCTTTTCGACACATGCATGGACAACTGTACCGATTGTACCGGTCTTGCCCTGGGCTTTTACTGTTCCATACACCATGTTGTTGGCGTTTAAGCCCTGGTGTGAGAATGCAAGTAATCTGTGTCTTGTCTGGTTGCCGATTCCGTCACCCATTTCGAATACACCTGTATTCTCAAGGATTGAGCACAGTGCTGCTGTGTTCATTGCGTTTTTCTTGCATACTGCTGCAAGGTGGTTTGCCATGACGTTTCTTAATGTATAGCCAAATCCTTCATCTTTCTGTGGGATTTCGACGATTGATTTTACATTTCCGCCTACCATATCAAGTGTCTGTGGATACTGTCCCCAGACTGCGGACTTGACGGTTGGGGCATCGAACATACCAATATTGAACTGGCTTACTAATGCCTGGGTTACTGCTGATGCTGTGCAGGTTAATGATGATACATACTCTGCTGCAACATCGATTCTTACGGATGGAACCTGGACGATTAACTGTTTTCCACCATTTAATGCTTTTACAACGGTGTCATCTCCGCTGTCAACCTGTACCATTTCGGTAACTGCTTTCTGGATAGCTGCTGCATTCTTTACGATGTCTAATTTCATTTCTCTGCCGGGGATCTTTCTGCCTTTGCCACCGATTGCGGATGTTGCTAAGGTTTTCTCGATTCCTGCTAAGTCAACGGCTGCTGTTCGCTTTATACCGGTGACTATTGATTTGATAGCGGCATTCCTCATTGGGCTTATGTCGTTTATGTCGACGCCTGATTTGAGTTTTGCTCCTCTGTCGCTATATAGGTCTATTGTGTCAGCCACGTTTATTTACCTCCTAATTTTTGTTTATTTCCAAGAAATTGCTCACTTGGAAGCGATACAACAAACGAGCGACTGCAACATGACAGAATATAGAACCCAAAATAAGTCAATTATGCTCTATTTATTCCGGCCATGTTGTGTTTTATTGTATCGAACAACCATTACAATCCCTTGCGACACCTACCAATTCCCCTAAAGTACTTAAAGTTTACGAATCGATCATGATAAAACATTATAAAATAAATGATGGCGTCGCTTCATGCTTATACAATATACTCCAGACAATTTGTCTATATATTTTATCCGCCACTCTCCAGGCTTGTATCGCTCATCTCAGCTAGTTTGGATGCTTCTTTCTGCTTTTCCAGAACTTCATTGATTTCCTCGCGGGAAAATATTTTCTCCCCGATTTCTTCATCTTTTACTACTGTTATTCTTCTCAGAACTTCTGTTTTATAGTAAAGATCAGTCTTATCGATAAGCGCCCACGTACCTTCATTATCTGAAATGATCTCAGTAACATTACCTTTCGTACCTGTATTTACGTATTCTACAAAATTCCCTATCTGTAAAGGATTTCCAGACATATCTGTTACCTTTATCTCGCTCATCTACTCCTAATATGCATTTATTGTAATTAATCATTGTGGTTATCCTGGGAATAAGTTTATATACCATCTGGCATTTCGTGAGGACATGGAAATTCTTGCTGACATCGGAGGGCGTCCCGGTCTTGACTGCCGGGGTTTTTGTAGATATTGCTATTTTAAAGGTGTAACCGGAATCCCCGCATTTGGCTGCAAGCATTGCATGCCATTCCAGAAGGGATGCAATTACTGCACAAAAAGCGTCAAGGAAGGATATTCAAGTTTTAAATCCATGCCCATGGTCGCGCAGGAAGTCAAACAATCGGTTTTTTTCAATAAGAATGTAACAAAATTCAATGTTAGCGGAGGAGGGGATGTAAGTTGTTATCCTGAACTTAAACCCCTTATAGAATTCCTATCACAATATAAAAAACCAATACATCTTGGATATACAAGCGGAAAAGGCATGAATAAGGATGATGCTTTGTTCTTCATAGACCATGGTGTAAATGAAGTCACATTTACGGTTTTCGCAACAGATCCTGAATTACGGCGAAAATACATGAATGATAAGACACCCGAAGATTCACTTTCTGCACTTCGTATTCTTGCAGGAAAGTGTGATGTTTATGCGGCAACAGTACTTATTCCGGGAGTAAATGACAGAGATGTCCTCCTGAAAACCTGCAAAGATCTTGAAGAAATGGGAGTAAAAGGGCTCATACTTATGCGGTTTGCCAATGAAAACGAACATGGGCTGATTCTTAATAATTCCCCTGTAATAGAAGGAATCACCTCCCACACCATCCTTGAGTTCAAATCGATAGTTGACGACATTAACAGCAAATTTGATTTCCGGGTAACCGGCACTCCCCTTTATGATCCTGAAACAGGATCGCCATTTGCAATACGTAATGAACCCGAAGCATTATTAAAATTACCCAAAATAACAAAAGAAGCAACGATCATAACAAGCGAAGTTGCAGCGCCATTATTAAGGGAGATTTTCGATAAACTCGGCGGGCTCGTAAATGTCATTCCAGTGAAAAAGGATATTGGCTGCCTTATTACCATCGATGATATAAAAGCACTGGATTTATCACAAATAAAGGAAACGGTATTTTTCCCCGGAAGGGCATTTGTTCATGATCCTGAGATCAAGAAAATACTGGCCATGGACGGGAAAGAAAGGCTAGTAAGAAGAGGGCCTGATATGCTCACTGTTGACGGTGAGATGAGCATTTCAATGACGAAAGAGGAAGTTATTTCAAAAGAAATAGAAGCTTTCACCGAACTTATCCAGTCGATAAATGTTATCGGGACAAAACCGAAAGTATAGATATATCCCTTATTTCACACAAGACAGAAATAAATTTGCTATTTAAAAATAATTAAGCAGAGGCGTATTAATCAAATTGCACGGCATAAAAAAGGCGCATAATCATTTTGACAGGATTACAGGATCGACAGGATACGATTTATATAGTTAATCCTGTAAATCCTGTCGATCCTGTCTAAATTTTTTCTTCAGGTATCCCGCAAACCTCACATTTTTCTTTTTCAGCTATATTCTGCTTTTCCGAATCAATCGCGCGTGTGCCTTCGGCAAGGACTGCTGCATTGGATAATGTCCCTGCGATCAATATCGCATCAAATATCTCCTCTTTTGAAACCCCAAGCCTCTGCGCCACCCTGATATGCATTTTCAGGCAATGGTCACATCTCAAAGCTGCCGAAACCCCTATGGATATAAGCTCTATTGTTTTTGCATCCATCCGTTTAAATTCCCGGATTATTTCATTATCATAAAGCACTTTAGTGACCAGTAACTCCGGCGATTGCCTCATGAAATTAAGGATATAAGGTACCTCACCATATGCTTTTTCAACCTCTTTCAATAATTCTTCAGCTGCTTCTTTTGGTTCCTTATTAAGGATCTTATCTATTTTCTTAAGTTCCATGGGGCTCTAATAAAACGATTTAAATTCTAAAGTAAATAAACATTTGTATTTGAGATGACGATGGCAATTTGTGTTGGCAGTTTGGTCTAAATAAAATATCTAACTATTTTCAATTTTCCCCCACATTGCCATATTAATTAAATACAATATTTCTAGTACTACAATAATAGTATGAAAAACAGATGTTCCAATAATTATAGTAATTGGAATGTGAAATGACAGATTGGATTTCCAATCGATCAAAGGCAAAAAATATACTGCTAAGATAATTATTAACATCCCATGAAATAATGGCAATTTGAAAAATTTTATTAGATCAGATTTTAAGGATTCACATTTAAAAATAAGCGTTATATTTTTTGAATAATCATCCAAAACTAGCTTATATTGTCTTATTTCAAGACAATATTTTTCGCTTCCTTTTTCTTGCTCAAATATTTTTATTTCATTTTTAATTTTATCAGTTATCTTATTTAAATTTTCTTCTGTTTCTTTCTTATCTCTATTGGATAATAATTCCCGGATGGCTAAGAAGTCTTTCTGTGTAAATATGGAACCACACAAATTCCTAAGTTTAAAGTTATACAAATGAGACGCATCATGATTAATAATATCATAACTTTTCGAGATGTCATTAGATAATTGTTCTGTTTTAAAAATAATAAATAGGCCAGCCAATGCCAAAATTGAAAACATTCCTTGAAAAATTGAACTTAATATTAAATAATACAAGTTATTATCAATACTTAAATTATTAAAAAATTTTTTAAATACAATAGAAATTACGAAAGATAATATTATTGTTTCATAAGGGTGGTCATAAAATGTTTTAAAACCTCTTTTTCTAAGTATCAATAGTCTATTCGACATATCATCAAGCATTCTATCAAAGTCATGATAGTCCCTCATCATATTAAACCTGAGTTAAAGATTATTTGAACCAAGATAGAAAACAATAATATTTACAGTTAAGATTTCACAGTAATTTTATGTGTTTATACTTCGTATGAAAAAACGAAATTTTTCATACAGTATCTATGAACCTTAGGAGGTTCATGATTAGTTTCACACTTATTCTATATTAGCGAAGACGACGAAAAAACCCTTCTGGATTTTGACAGACGAAACTGAGCATACTCTGATGCCATTGCGTTCCACTCCGAGCCTTCATTACGCGACGGGTCAAGAGCGCCATCCGTGATTCTTGTGCCGGTGTCAACCCGCGAAATATGCAAAGAAAAAATAAAAACCGAATGATGCTTATTTTACATAAAGCAATCCTTTTCCATTACCTATAACATCACCGGTATATTTCTTATACGTCACTCCATCAACTGCTTCGTTGCCTTCAAGCTTGAATACAGGCATCATCTCATCCACTGTCCCATTAACGATTATCGTTCCCTTGGACATCTCGCTGCCCGGACGGCTGGTATTGCCTCCGATCACGATCTTGCCGCCATTGTTGCTCAATCCGGGGAGAATTCCTGTATTGCCCATAACAATGATCTCGCCGCCGCACATATGCTCGCCAACAAAATCAAGGGCATTTCCCATTACAGTGATTTTCCCGCCGCGCATACCGCAGCTCTCACCGCGATATCCGGCGCCAAGGTAATAAGCAGCATTTCCTTCCACGATCAACTCGCCGCCTTTCATTTCCCTTCCAGCCCATGAGTCAACATTTCCCTTTACTGATATCTTCCCGCCGCTCATCTTTGCGCCAAGGTGCATATCCACGTTGCCATTGATAATTATGAGTCCGGCTGTCATTCCTTCCCCGATTCTCTTAACCCGGGAAAAATCGCCTTCCATCACGATTTTTGTATCTGCTGCCGGCCCGGAACCTTCCACCTTGACTGAGAAAAGCTCACCGATGGTCGTCTTTTTGTTTCCAAACCATGCCTCCATGGATTGGATCTCTGCTTCTGTTTTTCCGGCGAATTTATCAGGTGAGATATTCTCTGCTTCAGTTGAAATCCTGATCTCTTTCTTTGGTTTTATAGTAACTGTTTGCATTTCAGCTCACCTCGACCTGTATCGCTCCTGCTTTCACAACTTCAGGATGAGTAAGATATTCATCCTGTACCATATAATTTGCAAGCTGTATAGAGTAATAATTCTTGAATTTCTTAACTATGTCCTTCATCATCTCGTTTGTATGTTCCTCCGGAACCTTTGCATCCACCCAGTATGTCCTTCCCATTGGCGTAGCTGTGATCTGGCCGTCCTTTACAACAACCTGCCCGCCTTTTATTGTATATGCGGCAGATGAGAACGCGCTCTTTATTTTTGCATGTTCAACTGACGGATCGATCTGGTCAGGTATGATGTCGTATATGCAAACATCGGCATCTGCGCCAGCTCCGAGATGACCTTTTGTATCAAGAAGCCCGAGCACCTTTGCAGTGCCAGCCCTTGTCATTATTGCGATCTCACTGAAATCAAGCTCACGATCAATTCCCGGAAGCCTTGTTTTTGAGTGAACAGCTTCATGAACTGTCTTTATTTCTTCCTGGCGCTTCTTGTTGCTCATAAGAAGTGCAATGACCTCCGCATAATTCACAAAAGGCCCGCCATTGGGATGGTCTGTGGTCAAAAGCATCTTGTACGGGTCTTTTGTAAGCAAACCGAGTTCAAGCCCTGTAGCCCACATGATAGCATAAACCGATACCTGCTTGACATAATATAATGGTACAACACCTGATGCATCTTCAAGTTCAACATCACCGTTGCCCCATTTTGCATGCAGTAATTTTGCATTTGCATACTGCACAGGGCCATCTGCGGTCATGGTAGTCGCGCTGCCAAATATCATCTGTCCCATATCACCCGTTACATTATCGTGATTGTTAAGATAATTGGCTACTTCATCAGCTTTTGATTCAAAATCGCCCCAGTTCGTTCCGCCCATTGAATTAAACAACAGGTGGGTAACATGCAACACCTGCCTGTCCCTGCTGGCTTTGACCTGGTTTGCAAGTTCCATGCTTGCAAGCGTTGTCCTGTAATTACCGGGCTTTCCAAGGTTGTTGCAATGCAGATGCACCGAATGCGGCAGTCCCAGCATCTCATTGGCCTTCATCAGTGACACTATTATATCCTTTGGGGTTACGTCAAAATTCGGGACAACATCATCAAGACCTGTAACGTTCTTGCCAAAGCCCCACATCTCGCCTCCGCCCGGGTTTACGCATTTAACACCGAATCCACGGCTTGCAAGAAGACCCCATGATATATAAGCAGCCAGTTTATCCATATTCTTCTCCCGCACAAAGTCCATTGTGGGCCAGTTGCTACCAAATAACGTAAGAGCGCCTTTGTCGATAATGGGAATTTCTTCGAGCTCTTCATGGGTATGGCGCGCTTTCATTATTGCCTGCGCTGCCTCAAAGACAGTTGTATAACCCATCTGGGCATAGCGGTATCCCATCGCATAGACATTTGGCACAGTATAACCTGTAGTTGGTCTTGTTATCTTTGTCCTGGGTTTTATCCCTGATCGCGTATCTTCAGGACGCATTATTCTTCCCACATTGACCTTTGCACCTGCGATATGCGAATGCGCATCTACGCCGCCTGCCATTACAAGCCTTCCGCCGGCATCTATCACTGTGGCTTTGCTGCTTACCTTATCTACTATTTTCCCGTCTTTTATGGAGATATCGGCCTTATCACCATTTATCCCATTAGACGGGTCATAAACCGAACCGTTTTTTATAAGAAGTTCCATTTTATTCACCCCTCAATACTTTCACTCGTTCTGTTATTTTTTCAAGGACCTCGGTATCAGGCAGATGTGTGGGCTCAACCATTTTTCTCATCCTTAGTGATACGCCGTCCATCCTGTATGCAGTACCTTCTACCTCTACGCCGCAAATTGCTACAGGGATGACAACATTTGCTACTTCTGTCGTGGGATTCCAATAAGGATCGATCTGTACGACCGGAATTCTTGCCAGATGGCGGACTGAATCAGCCGGGAAATGAGCGCCTGCATCACCTGCTATTATCATTGCCGCATCTGTTTCTTTCCTTGTGAGCACATCGTTCGCCGCTGTCTCACCGGGATTGTAATAAGGAGCGCCGCGCGCAAAATCAACGGCGGTTGCATAACCTGTCTCCCATGCGCACACATTTCCGAATCCTGTAACATTATAGTGGCCCCGCATAGGCGTAATAACGCATTTTGTAAATGCATTCAACTCTGTTACTAAAGAGATGGCATTATCAATGTTCTTATACCGTGATTTGCTCTGGGTAAGTCCCATTCCAAAGAAAATCGCGACAAATTTTCCTGTTTTTAATATATCCACAAGTTTTGAAAGCTGCTCTTTCGGAACACCTCCAACCGATTCAGGCACAACATCCGCATGTCCTGAAAGTATTGCCCGGAGAGCCGAAACCACAAGGTAATCACTGCCCTGCTCTAATTGTACGAATTCATCAGCCATGTTAGCAGTGTCTGTTTTCCGCACATCCGCTACAATAACTTTGCGTCCTTTTCTCCCTTTTTCAGAGAATAATCCTTTTGCAAAAACAGAATAACGTCCCATGTGCCTGGGATGGGCATGTACCGGATTGCTCCCCCAGAATACAATAACATCCGCTCTGTTCTTTACCTGGCCAAGGGTGGCTGACGGAAGACCCTTTTCATGAACTGCAAGAGTTGACGGGGCATGACACACTGTTGCTGTGTTGTCAATAATTGCGCCAAGTTCCTCAGCAAGAAGAATGCCTTTCTTGTGGACTTCACACACCGCTGATGCCCATCCGTACAAAAGAGGTCTTTTTGAATTTGAAAGGATATTTGCAGCTTCGTTGATTGCCTCTTCATAAGATACCTCCTTGAACTCGGAATTTTTGTCTTTCCTTATCATGGGAGTTTTTATCCTGTGATGTCCCATTATTTTAGCCGCGCCAAGTTTGCATGCCTGTTTAACATCGGTTATTTTGTTATCTTCCACAACGATTGTCAGGTCATCGCACAGGCAGCCGCAAAAAGGGCAGAGTGCATCTGTTATTATTGTCATTACTTATACCTCGCGATCAATTCTTTCATTAATAATACTTTTTTGTCCGTAGGCTCTATCAGAGCAGGAATACCTTTGAATCCCGGCATTCCGCAGCCCTTGGTATCCGGATCGACTACTGCATTTGCCCACGGACCCATGGGGATAAAAGCTATCCCATCGGGATTTCCTTTATTTTCTTTCAATTTCACAACCACATCACCATGATCTGTTTTAACCAATACGCGGCTTCCTGGGCTTATTCCCAGGATACCTATATCCTTTGGGTTCAATTCACAATAAGCAGTTGCTTCCTGGTAGTCCGAAGAAGTTTTATTCTCGATAGTTGCTCCCTGATTTATTGTTCTTCCAGTTATGAGTATTGCATTTAATGTCATCTTATACACTCTTTTATTATTAGAGGATAGAATTTCGGGGTATTAAACATTTCTTTATGTTTTCATTATGTTTTCTTAAACACAACAAGGGCAGCAGGGATGGAATTCATGGTTTTGTTAGCGTAGTCCCATAAAGCAAAATCAAAAGAAAATAACAAAATCCGAAAATAACAGAATTCCAACTAAATAAAAAAGCAATGAATAAAAATCAAAAAATTATTGAATATCTATTCATGCTTCTACAGTTTCTTTCACAGTTTCACGGACTCCTTCAAACCCGAAATTCTGCTCAAAATTAACATCTATCTCTGGCAATATATCTACATAATTTACTAATTCATGGTATATTTCATGCCTCGGGCTTACAATTATAACATGCGCAGGCGGATGTATTTTTCGAAGTCTTCCAATTGCAACGCTTGCCTGGTCTTCAAGAGGAACTATCGCAGCAGATGAACAACAGCCTCTTAGCGGACTTTTCATTATGTGCGTAAGAATGTTATCTGCAAAAGTCGGTTCCAATTTCCTTGCCTGGTCTGAAAATGTCAAATTTGCATACCTGACAAGGTCATATAGCGCTATTTTCACTTTCGATGCGTCATCTGCTCTAACTACGGCCATTGAATTCATTTTTTCCCCCTTATTTGTTATCGTATCCATTTTTATAATACTTACTTCGTAGTGGTACTGATATAAATACTGGTGCTAACTAAAGACCATTTTCGTGCTACTGGGTCTTTTACTATAAACAAAAATACTTTTCATATAACCAAAAATAGTTTTGTTATGACCGGAAATAAATTCCAGATTCAATCCTGCAATCGTACTGTTTATATTATATCGAATCTTATGGTCGCCGATGAAACAGGACTTTCTTCGCTATTTTCCCAAAAAATTATGCTATCCGAATCAACTGGAAGCGATGCAGGCCATTCATGATGCTCTGATAAAAAAACATGTGATTTTATTCGAAGGGGCATGCGGTACCGGTAAAACCCTGAGTTCCCTTGCTCCTGCTCTTCATATCGCGAAAACTGAGAAAAAAACAGTAGTTATTGCTACGAATGTCCACCAGCAGATGGCCCAATTCATTGAAGAGGCACGTGAAATAAAAAAGAAACAGCCAGAATTAAAAGTTGTTGTCCTTAAAGGTAAAATGCTGATGTGTCCAAAGCCGGACATGGATTATGACACATGCAGTTTGCTAAGGGATAATACCTATAAATTAACGGAGCAGGAAAAAGATATCGGGCAATTGAAAAACGAAATGCAGTCTATCAGGGACAAGATAAAACGGGATAAGGATACAAGCCTCATACAAATTCAAAGGGAATTGAGCCAGGAATTTGATAAGGAAGAAAGACAGCTCCATGATACAAGGAAAAACTCCTGCGACTATCTTCATAAATTACTTAAAAGTGACACGGATAATTTCCGCGGGTGGCTATTCGATGGTGTGCGCACACCTGAAGAGGTGGCAGACTGGGCTTTATCAAATGATACATGCGGGTATGAACTGCTAAAACGCTATATGAAAGAAGCCGACCTTTTGATATGCAATTACCATCATTTTCTTAATGAGGATATCCGCACAAATGTACTTGGGTGGCTGGATAAAGGTCTTGCTGATGTTATTACCATTTTTGATGAAGCGCACAATATCGAATCCGCTGCACGCTCCCATTCATCCATGACGCTTACCGAATTTACTTTAAAAAGGGCGCTTGATGAGGTCAAAGGGAACGAGGCAGCTTCAGTGGAAGCGGATGTTCAAATATTGCTCCAGGTTCTCCTTGATACAATACGATCAACATATAATATCATTCTTGATAAAAAGTTCGGGGAACGTGAAAGAGTAGGCAGGGACTGGTATGATCTGAGGATCGCAGATCCGCAGGAGCGTACTGATATGTTCCGTGAGAAACTAATGCTGGCTTTTGAGAAGGCAGGAATTAAAAAGCTCGACGAGACTATCGAACGTCTGAGGAGTTTCGGACTGATTATTGATGCATTTTATGAAAAACAATTCAATGAAGGGAAAAGCCCGATCAAAAAAACATGCAGCAGCCTGATCACTGCAATCTTTCTTTCGAATTACGTTAAATTCTCAAAAGATAAAAGCTATTACCCGATCCTGAACGTAAAGCGCCAGAATTCCGAGATATCAGGGAGGCTTGAATTATTCACCTGTATTCCTAAAAATGTCACTGCGCCATTATTCAATTCGGTTCATAGTGCGATCCTTATGTCAGCGACACTTGCGCCTTTTGAAACGATTAAAGCCACACTCGGCATTTCACGACCTACATTTGAATTATCTTTCGGCCTGACTTTCCCGAAAGAAAAGCGCCTTACCATAGCAGTATCTGTTCCTGCTTTATTTTCAAAGGACAGGGACAGCCCGCAGACAAAAGAAGTGATCACAAAAGTCCTTACTGATATAATTGAACAATCTGACGGGAACGTGATTATATTTTTCCCGAGCTTTTATGAAGCAACCCAGTATAAGAACCGGATAAAATGCGATAATCCGGTATTCCTTGATGAAGTAGGAGTTTCGGCGCAGCAGATCAGGGAGGAATTTTTCAGGCTGGGCGAATCAGGGAAGAAAGCCGTGCTGATATCCTATATGTGGGGAACGCTAACAGAAGGAGTTGATTACAAGAATGACCGGGGAAGGACAGTTGTCATCGTGGGTGTTGGGTATCCTGCCCTCAATGACCGTACACGCGCCGTAGAATCCGCGTATGACGCAGAATTCGGGCACGGCTGGGAATATGCCATCGAGATCCCCACGATCAGGAAGATACGGCAGGCTCTGGGGCGTGTGGTCCGCTCGCCAGGCGATTATGGAGCGCGCGTGCTGCTTGATGGGCGTTATACGTCCACATCCGGTAAGCGTTATGGAAAATATTCAGTGTTCAAATTCTTCCCTGAAGAAGAAAGAGCAGAGATCATAGATGTGGAACCTGAACGCGTCAAGTATTCACTGATGAACTTTTTTAATGATATAAGAAAAATGCAGCAAAAACCAACAAAAAATTATAATTAAAAGCAAAAGCAGAATAAAATTATTCTGCCACCTTTTCTGCGATCGCGAATTTGCGCATTACTTTATTGACTGTTATCTTTACTTTATCGCCGACTTTTGTCTGCGGTACGAAGATGACGAAGCCTTCTACTCTGGCAATCCCGTCGCCTTCTTTTGCAATATCATCAATCGATACATCATAGCTTTCTCCGACTTTTACCGGAGCAACTTTTTCCTGATATTCACTCAAGTTTTACACATCCTTACATTAAATTACCGTCTGCTAGGGCAAACATAACTGCAGAAAATAGAATGAACATTTAACTGCCGTAAATGATGCTGCCAGAACAGCCAGTAATCTTAATTCTAACTGTCTTTAGAATATATAAGACTTTGGTAAAAACAAATCAAATCCGGTTGCGACAAATGTATTATAGGGGATTTAATATTCCCGGATTATCTCATAATTGGAAGTCCTTTCAACCGGTATCCTTCCTGCATTCCTGATCAAATGAATGAGCCTGTCCTTTGGCATATACTCAGGCGCAGCGCCCCCTGCTGCATGCGTGATACGCTCTTCCATGACAGTTCCGTCAATATCGTTAGCGCCGTAGGAAAGGGCGATCTGTGACATTTTTTCACCCAGCATCACCCAGTAACTTTTTATGTTATTGATATATCCATTCAACAAGAGACGTGCTACAGCGATTGTTTTAAGGTCATCGAATCCTGTGGGTCCTTCTGTTACGATCCCGTTTTTTTGAAGATATGTATTGTCAGGATGAAATCTTAATGGTATGAATGCCTGGAATCCATGTGTTCTTTTCTGCAATTTCCTTATCCTCATGATATGATCAACGATATCCTCATTGGTCTCAATATGACCGTAAAGCATGGTGGCATTGCTTCTTATTCCCAGGCCATGTGCTGTTTCCATGACTTTGAGCCAAATTTTCCCGCTGATTTTATCCGGACATACCTGTTGTCTTGTTTTTTCATTAAATATCTCCCCGCCGCCTCCCGGAAGACCTGTGAGACCTGCTTTTTTAAGTCGCAATAAAACTTCTCTTACACTCATTCCTGAGATCCGGGACAGATGCGCTATCTCAACAGCGGTATATGCTTTCAGTGATAATAATGGATATTTTTCATGGATCTTTATAAGGATCTCCTCATAATATTCAAACGGTAACCCGGGATTAAGCGATCCAACTATATGAAGTTCAGTTGCACCCATGTTTGATGCCTTTTGCGCCTTTTCCATTATCTCATCAATACTCAGTGTGAAAGCCCCGTTTTGCCCTTCTTCCCTGAAATATGCACAGAACTTGCATTTTGAATTACATACATTACTGTAGTTTATATGGCAGTTCGTAACGAACATGACCTGATCGCCAGCTGTTTTTTTCCTGACATTGTCAGCAAGTGCACCGATAAGTGACAGATTTCTTGATTTCATAAGAAGCAAACCATCATCAAAACTAAGTTCCTCTGATGATTGTACTTTATTTATTATCGTTGATAGATCTTCCATCAAATTCTCCATGTTCGTCTTTTCCCAAATATTTTTGTACCCAACCTGATCATTGTCGCGCCTTCTTCAATAGCAATTTTATAATCATTACTCATACCCATAGATAATACGACATCCAGCTTTGTTTTTTGTTTAATATTATAAAGTCTTTTAAAACAAGCCCTGGGATCATTCTTTGATGCAATGGTCATAAGACCTGTGATATTTACATTTTGAAGTTGTAATTCCAAGACCTTTTTATAGAATTCATCAAATTCTTCAAAATAAACGCCATGATAATTAGAATCCGGGGAAGTATTCACCTGGAACATAACATCTATTTTCCTACCAGAGCTGTCGATCTTTTCCAGGAGTTTTATCGAGTCAACGGTCTGGATCACATCAAATATTTCGACAGCTCTTCTGGCTTTGTTACTCTGGAGATGCCCGATGAAATGTTTTTTTACATTCACTGAAGTTATATGCGGGTATTTCTCATATGCCTCTTCTACATAGTTCTCGCCTATGTGCATGATACCCGCACCGATTGCAGAGTTTATTTCATCTAATGTTCTTGTTTTTGTAACTGCAAGAATTGAAATATCCCTGTAGGAGTTGATTAATTTTAGCACTTTAGTTTGTATTTCGTCCATATAACCAGATTAACTAATAAATTATCAAAGTATTTAATATATTCAAAACAAATTTGAACGCATGTCATGCGAAAATTTTACGTCGAAATTTGATGATTATAAAATGATCCGAAAACAAAAAAAATTATTCGGGACATTCGGCTTCCGTGGTGTGGTAAACGAAGGGATGGGAGCTGAAAAAGCAAAACGTACCGGTGCAGCTCTTGCCGATTACCTGGGCACCGGAAAAATAATAGCAATAGGGAAAGATCCCAGGATATCATCTCCCATGCTTGAAGAAGCGCTTATCGAAGGGATAATAGAACAGGGCTGCAATGCGCTCACCCTGGGGATCATTACCCCGAATGCGCTGTCACTTGAAGTTGGAAGGCAGGCTGATGCAGGTGTAATGATCACGGCATCGCATAATCCTCCTGAATATAATGGCATGAAATGTTTAAGTAAAAGCGGCATGGGATTTTCACCTGAAGAAGATCTTGCTCTTGAGAAAATATATTTTGGGGATTTGAAACCAGAAGCAAAAAAAGGGAAACGATTGAATGACACTGGAGCAAGCGACAGGTATCGCGCCCATATTGTCCGGTATGTCAAAAATATGTTCCCGGTAATGCCAATGAAAATAGTGGTCGATGGCGGGGGTGGATCGGCATCAACCGTGACGCCGGAGACACTTGAAGCCCTGGGATTTGAAGTGGTAAGATTCAATTGTAAATATGACGGCATGTTCAGGGAGAGAAATCCCGAGCCTACGGATGCAAATCTTGAGAAACTCAAAAAGCTCGTGGTCAAGGAAGGCGCAAGTCTGGGTGTTGCGCATGATGGAGATGGTGACAGGACTGCGTTTGTTGATGAGAACGGAAAATTCGTACAGGGAGATGTTTCTGCTGCAATATTAGCTGACCATTTACTGAGACAATGCAAGGATAAAGATAAGAAGATCGCTGTGACGATCGCATTCTCAAATCTCATAAAAGATGTGGCAAAGAATCTGGGCGCAGAAGTTATATTTACACCTGTTGGTGAACCGTATCTGGCGCAGGCAAAACTTTTATGCGGCGCGCAGGTCGGGCTTGAGGAACATGGCTCGGTGCTAATCGAGTGGAGCCGCGAGGGTCCAATGCTTGCAGGAGTGATGGCAGGGATCTTATCGAAGGAAAAAATGACCTTTTCAGAACTTGTTGCAACTTATCCGAAATATCACCAGATAAAGGATGCAAAGACTCTGCCTGCTGGCACGAATACAGACACGATACTTGAGAGGCTAAAGAGCGAGATACCGAAGGACTATGAGAGGATGTCCGATATAGATGGCGTGCGCGTGGATTACGCAGATGGCTGGTTCCTTGTGAGGGCAAGCGGGACAGAACCAAAGGTGAGGGTTTTTTCAGAGGGAAAGACAGAGGATATTGCGAAGCGGTTGAATAAGACCGCAATGGAGGGGCTGGAGAGGGCGATGGGATAAAAGCCCACAAATTTCCTTATTTTTTCTCTCTGGGAAGCATAAAACAGAACTTAAAAGAGGATTATAATAATTATTATATTAATTTTTTTAGATGCATGAATATTTAAAGCTTAATATCTTTTTCAACATTGTTGAATTAAAAATAAGTGACATATATTGAGGATTCATGTTGAAAACTCCCGAAAAAAGTACGAAATTCTCCGGAAAAGAAAATAAGAAACTTGACTCAGTGGTAGATAAACAGAATAATTATAAATATATCTTTTTGAGGCTTGCAGAACAACTATTCGTATGAAGTTCGAAATTTCAAATTGAGATGGTAAAATATTAAATACATGCCATGTATATTACATACCATGTATACTAATTTGAAATTTTACGACCGCCTGGAAGAACTCTCCCTGCTGAAGAAACTCACATCAACTGGAGGTTTCAAATTCATAGTCATCTACGGACGGCGCAGGATCGGCAAAACTCGACTTGTCCAGGAGTTCATGACAGGCAAAGAGTATGCATACGTTTTCGTTCCGAAAGATAAGACTGTGGATTTATTTCTTGATGAGCTTTCACAAAGTGAAAAAATACCAAAGTTCACTGCTGTACAGGACTTGCTAAGATACTTATTTGATACAAAAAAATATATTTTTTTTGATGAGTTCCAGAATTTTTATTATATGGAAAAGAGCATCTACTCTGATTTCCAGAAATTGATCGATGAGTATAAACATAAAGCAAAAAATGTATCGGTTCTAGTCAGCGGCTCAAGTTTTTCAATGATGAAAAAAATACTTGGCGATTATTCTTACCCTCTATATGGTCGCGCCGATATCATGATGAAACTTCCCCCTATGGATATAAGCACGGTAATGCAGATGCTTTATGATATTGGTGTTAAGGATATTTCGGAAAATATCAAATTCTATGCAGTTTTTGGCGGCGTGCCGAAATATTATGAATATATAGACCTTTTAAAAACCCTTGATTTTGAAAATGTTATAAATACTATGTTTTTCGACCAGAGAATGCCTGTTTTGAAAGATGAAGGAAAAGCAGTTTTGATAAGCGAGTTCGGCGGGGAATACAAAATATATTTTTCGATTCTTGAAGCGATCGCTTCAGGGAAGACCACTGTTGGTGAAATCGCAAACATATTTGAGGGTAAAAGTGGCACAGCTTCCCGATATCTTGACATTCTCCGAAACGAATATGAGCTTGTTCGCAGGGAAACTCCAATAACCGAGGATCCGCGAAAATCAAGACTTGGAGTCTACAGACTGAATGATAATTTTCTGAAATTCTGGTTTGCATTTATAAAACGTTATGAATCATACTATGAGCAGGGGAGAGTCGATGAGTTAAAAAAGATATTTTCCCAGAATTATGGGGCATTTATAGGAGGAGCTTTTGAGGACATATCAAGAGATTTTTGTGTGAAAAAGAATTATGCAGGCTCTCTTCCCTTCAGATTTGATAAAATAGGCAGATGGTGGGGTAATATTCCTGGCGAGGACGGAAAAAAAACATTAGAAATCGACCTCGTTGCCCTGAATGAAACTTCAATGGAAAGTCTTTTTATTGAATGTAAGTGGCAGGAGCTTAAATCCAGTGAAGCCCGGAAAATCCTGGATATCTTAAAAAAGAAGTCAAGGCTTGTTCCGTGGAAAGTAAAAGACAGAGTTGAATATTTTGGGATCATCGGGAAAAGTATTGATGACAAAGAAAAACTCAGGGAAAAAGGCTATCTGGTTTTTGATCTTGGGGATTTCAAATCTCAATGGACAGAATATTAGTTACAGGAAAACTAATTGAAATAGTTTCCCCCCAGGGAAAATGCCTATACTTCCATTATTTTTATCGTTTTCAAGCCGCCCTCCCACACATAAGCCCTCATCCCATCAGCCCCTGCAATAAGCCATACTGAGGGAGCGTTTTCCATTGTTTCCCTGTCCCAGAGCGAAGGAACAGCACTAGAGACCGGATGGGTATGATAAACTCCCACGACCTCCCGGCCATTTTTTTCAGCCTCGTTCCAGGCATTATAGAACTGCTGTGGGTCAAGCTCAAAGCTCCTGTGAGTACGCTTGATATTTGTTATGGGAAGCGCTTTTTCCACATTTGTGGTAGTTCCATTGATAGTACCTATCAGTATCCCGCAGGCTTCATATGGTTTGTTGGCTTCAAGTTCCGCCTGAATCAAATCAAGCTCTGTGCGTGGTATTTCTAATTCCTTAATCATAAGAGTTTCAATAATCAAAGCAAAATATACGAATATGCAGTATCATATATATTTTTTTTGATAAGTGCCTAATGAGTGGTTACCAGCACCTCCTTGAAACCTTTGATTGATTTTTTTTTATCTGCTGTTTTATATATTCAGATGAATAAAAATGTTCTCTATTCCATGCCGTATCGTACAAATCCTGCTGCCACCATGCAGGGATAAAAATAAGTTTTTTTCGTTATTTTTAAATATTAGCAGAAATCAATTATGAAAAATCAACTAAAAAATTGATCCAGGCGAAGAATGGTTGGTTAGAATTATTATCTATCTCAAGATGTGAGCTAAGTGAAAAAAGAGCAAAAAACGATGATAATTAAATCTGAGAAATCTACCAAGTTATGGAGGATAGCATAATGTTAACTGACTTCTTTAGTACAAACCTGGATGCTGTCTTCTTTATATATGGATTTGCTTTTGCAATCCTTGGGATTATTATCTTCATGCAGCTTCGGGTTACCAAACAGAGCGAATTTAAATTGCGTAATATTTTATGGCTTCTGGGTTGGTTTGGCTTTATTCATGGAATAAACGAATTTATGGATATGTTTATGCTTATTAAAGGGGAACTTTTTTTCCTGAGAATTCTTGGAGCTTCGGCTTTATTTATCTCCTTCTTATTTCTCTTTTTATTCGGTTATCAAATGATTAATATCGGTGAGAGAAAAAGACTCGGCATCTGGTTTCCATTTACAATAGCGCTTTTATTCGTTGGGTTGCCAGTATTATCCGGAGCAGCATCTTTTGATACCTGGAATATTTCGTCAAGATACTTTTTGGGCTTTCCAGGTGCGATTTTAAGTGCTATCGGATTTCTCTCATATTACAAGAGTGAAGCTAATAAATTGAGAGAAGCAAAAGTTGAAAAATATTTTATTCTTATCAGTTTATTATTTGGACTTTATGCGATATTGGGAGGCTGGATAGTCCCACAAGGGAACTTTTATCCGGCTTCGGCAATAAATACTGTGTGGTTTATTTCCTCGTTTGGCATTCCTGTTCAAATTTTCCGCGCTTTAATTGCGGTTGGAATTGCCTGGTCTCTCTGGAAAATTGTGAACATTTTTAATATAGAAGGTGCTGCCGATCATAAGCGTGCGGATGAGAAGCTTCGGGAAAGCGAAGAAAAATATCGGATGTTAATAGATAACATCCAGGATGGCGTTTTTATTATTCAGGACGATAAGGTTCAATTTGCCAATGAATCATTTGCCAGCGTGGGCGGTTACACAGTGGAAGAGGTTATCGGGAAAGACTTCAGAGAACTTATTGCACCCGATGATTTAGAGATGGTTGTAGATAATTATCGTCGAAGGCAGGCAGGGGAGGATATCCCTAAAGAATACGAATTCCATATGATGCACAAGAACGGGAGAACCAGAATAATCGTCAATATGAACTTTGGATTTATTACTTTTCGCGGCAGGGTGGCAAGCATGGGGACTGTGAAGGATATAACACAAAAGAAGCTGCTTGAGTCGCAATTGCTCCGGGCGCAGCGGATGGAAAGCATAGGTACTCTCGCCAGCGGCATAGCGCATGATATCAATAATGTGCTGACACCAATAATGCTTTCGCAGGAACTATTACAAGAACAATTAACAGATAAAGATAGCCTGAGGTTGCTCAGTACAATCAAAAGAAGTACGCACCGTGGGGCTGATTTGATGAAACAAGTGATGTCATTTGCAAAAGGCGTTGAGGGGGAACGCAATACTCTTCAAGTAGTACAACTTATATCGGAAATAAGGCAAATAGCAAAAGAGACTTTCCCAAGAAATATTGACATCAGAACCGATATACCTAAAGCCATCTGGAATATCTCCGGGGATTCCACACAATTGCATCAGATCTTAATGAACCTCTGCGTAAATGCACGTGATGCGATGCCAGACGGTGGAATACTTCGCTTCTGTGCTGAAAATATTCTCATTGATGAAGACTATGCTCATATCAATATTGATGCGAAAATCGGTCCCTATATTGTCATCACGGTATCTGATACCGGAACTGGAATTCCACCCGGTATACTGGACAGGATTTTTGAACCATTTTTTACCACAAAAGAACCTGGAAAAGGCACAGGGCTTGGTCTTTCTGTAGCTCTTGGGATTGTGAAAAGCCACAGCGGATTTATAACAGCATATAGCGAAGTTGGAAAAGGGACTGCATTTAAAGTCTATTTGCCTGCTATTACAACAGCTGAAACAATAAAAGCACAAGAGCATCAACATGAACTGCCAGCAGGGCATGGAGAGTCGATTCTGGTTGTCGATGATGAAGACCAGATTCGTGAGATAACCAGGAAAACATTAGAAACATACGGGTATAGAGTAATAACAGCCAATGATGGAAAAGAAGCTATTGCATTATACTCGCAGCACGGGGAAGAAATCAAACTTGTTCTTATGGATATGATGATGCCTGTTATGGATGGACCGGTGAGCATTCAGGAATTGTATAAAACCAATCCTGAAGTTAAGATTATTGCAGTAAGTGGATTAACAGAGAAGGATAAGACTGCAAAAACTGATGATATTCAAGTACAAGCTTTTTTAATGAAGCCTTACACTGCTGAAAAATTATTGAATACCATATATGATGTCCTGAATACAAAATAGAGAACGCTGCTGAAATTATCGAATATCCTTTAAGTTCTATATATATTAAAATCAGTCATCTTAATGGGAATTACACCCTTAATCATAAATCAACATGCGGATTCAGGTCGCATCCCGTACACGGCAGGCACATCGTTTTCGCAACACTCGCGTCAAGCCCGTATTTATCAAGTATCCTGCGTGACATTTTCGCAAGCTTGAGCAGCCTTTGCGCAGTCGGGCGCTCGGCCTCCAGTTCACCAAAGCGCAGGGGATGTACACCCACAGCCCGGATTATGGGGATCACGCCCATTTTAGCAAGTTCCTCATAATTCTTTTCAATTGTTTCGTCTGTCTCCCCGAGGCCAGCAATAAAGTTCGTATAAACGTTGTTTTTCCCGAAAATCTTAACGGCATCTTTCAGGCACTCGATTGTGAAATCAAGCGGAGGCTTCTTGCAGTATTTTTCATAAAGTTCCCTGTCCATGGTCTCAACATTATATTTAACTTCACTTGCTCCCGCCTCTTTCAATATGCGGGATGAATCCTTTGTTGGATAGACAGAAACACCTATCGGGACATTGTATTTTTTCAGTTCCTTAACAAGCTCTGCCGCGCGTTCCACTTCTTTTTCAGGTGACACTTCAACCCCTGATGTCAGGGAAATTCCTTTCATCTTCCCCAATTTAAAGGCTTCTTCCACAAGCGCCAGCAATTCCTCTGAAGATTTGACCTTTCCATTCAATTTCGGGACAGGGCAGAATTTACAATCGTAAATGCAGCGCTCGCTCATCGTAATATATGCCTGCTCAGGACAGTGGATGAGTTCTTCCTCGATAGTTCCTCTCACGAACTCTCTTCCGCCTTTAAGGATTACGATCTCGCCATTATCTCTTATCGCGCGAAGAGGTGAGCCTTCATCTACAACGAGCCGCACACGGTGACCGCCTGATTTGAAGAAAAAAGCCTTGCCGCCTGCGCCCGGTCCTGCTGTCGGGATGGTCAGCCTTCCCAGAATTGACGGGTCAATATCAATTGCACCGATAGAAATGAGTTCAGCCTTGATTTGCGCATTCATTTTCATAGTGCTTTCAATTCCTTGAAATCCATGATCGCCGATATCGGAAATGTAGCTACATTAATTCCGCTTTCCTCAACAGCTGCCATTATATTCGTTCCGGCATAAACTACAACTCCCACTTTTCCCGAATCAACAGGGGCATTGAGTACCGACATTCCTGGTTCCCCGATCCGGGTAATATCCGCGATCCCTATACTCATTGCAGATTTCAAAACTTTTTGAGCTTCCATGACAGATGACATCGGGATTTCACGCAGGTTTGCAAGAAGTCTTCCAGAACCCGTATCAACAGCATCAAGCACATGTGTCATTTTCCTTGAGATAAAGATCTTCATAGGGTCAATAGATGTACCATTATAAACAATAATATCCTCAAAACCTGTTGGCTTCCTGTTTTTCACATCCAGTAATCCTCCGTATTTCGGAGTAACAGGAATACCGTTTTTTAGCAAAACCCCGTCTATCGTTATGCTGCACATAGTGGCAATTCCAATTTTGCCTTTGGGAATATTGATATTGATATCAGGATTGGAAGTCTCTTCCTCCATTATTTTTACAAAAGGACTGAAACAATAACCCTCACTTATCACATGCTGCATGACCTCAAGAGTTTTATCAAGATCTTTTTCATCGACGATCGAGGTATTAACGATCACATTTCCCTGCCCGGTCTTAAGATCAAAAGTAGTATCGTAAATGAGTTTCTCAATTCTTGTTATAATAAAACCCATCCTGTCCCCGACCAGTGCATTTCCAAGCTCCTTTGTCCCGCGCTCGGTGATTATCCTTCCATCATAACCCTGGCGTTTCGTGAGACCGCGTTCATCAAGGATGCGCAGGTGATAACGGACACCCCTTTCTCCAATGGGGTATCCGCGATCATTCATCCTGTCAGCAATAAGCCGCGCACCTATGGGCTCCTGGTTCTCATGGAGTATCCGCAGTATCTCTATGAGTTTTCTTTGAACCATTGAGTCTATAGTTGTTGTGTTCATTCGTCCTGTAATATGTCTCCTGCTTATATAATATTCAGGTAGCGGTTAATTTCCCAGTCATGTACGCTTATCCTGTATGCATCCCATTCTGCCCTTCCAAGTCTCATGAAATCTTCATAGACATGTTCTCCGAGTGCATCTTTCACTACATCGTCGGTTTCAAGGTTATCAAGCGCTTCTTTAAGACTGCCTGGAAGGGATTCGATCCCATGATTTTTGCGTCCTTCATCATCAAGATGGAACAGGTTGAGTGTTGTTGGTTCGCCCGGATCGATCTTGTTTTCAATACCGTCAAGTCCTGACATCAGGATCACAGCAAAGGATAGATACGGGTTGCATGACGGGTCAGGGCTCCTGAGTTCGATTCGGGTGCTCATGCCTCTTGCTGCGGGTATGCGTATCATGGATGAGCGGTTGGCCCCTGACCATGCGATGTACACCGGGGCTTCATAACCCGGAACGATCCTCTTATAACTGTTAACAATGGGATTTGTGACAGCAGTAAACGACTTGACGTGTTTTTTCAGGCCGCCAACGAAATATCTTAAAGTATCGCTGACTTGCATATCCTTTGATTCATCATAGAATGCATTTTTTCCATTCTTAAATAAGGAGATATTTGTATGCATACCTGAGCCATTAATACCAAAGATTGGTTTTGGCATGAAAGATGCATGCAAATCATTTTTCTGCGCGATGGTCTTGGTAACAAACTTGAAGGTAATGACATTATCCGCCGTCTTTAACGCGTCGCTGTATTTGAAATCTATCTCATGCTGCCCTATGGAAACCTCGTGATGTGAAGCTTCAATGTTGAAGTCCATGTTCTCAAGGGCTACTACTATATTCTGCCGTATCTCTTCAGCCTGGTCTATGGGAGGAAAGTCAAAATAGCCTCCGAAGTCATGGGGGATAACGGTTGCCTGCCCGTCTTTTCTCTTGAAGAAAAAGAATTCAAGCTCAGGCCCGGTGTTCATTACAAAACCTTTTTTGGCAGCTGCCTGTATTGCCCTCTTTAAGACATAGCGAGGGTCGCCTTCAAAGGGCTTTCCATCCGGCCTGTAAACATCGCATATTATCCGTGCCACCTTTCCGCCGTTAATATCCCATGGAAGGATCATATAAGTGTTATTATCAGGTTTCAGGATCATATCAGATTCTTCTATCCTGACAAATCCTTCGATCGAAGAGCCGTCAAATGCTATTCCTGATGTAAGTGCTTTTTCTGCCTGTGATACGGGTATTCCCACGTTCTTAACCATCCCGCCAATGTCAACAAACTGGAGTCTTAAAAACCTGACCTGGTTTTCATCTATTGATCTTAATATATCTTCATTTGTAATTACCATATTCATCACTTATCTTTTCTTATCCTTTCACTTTTCGTATCTTTTTCACTTTATTACTATCTGTTATTATAAATCATTCTGTGCTATGATTAAATCCATTTTACCTTTCCCGCTTTGCCAATTTTGCCTTTTCATGATACCCGAAGCCGGAAGCCTATCCTTTATTGATTTTACCATTTTCTTTTCTCCTTTGATTTTATGGTCCCACATATCCTCATCCGGTTTTTCAGATTCGCTTACAATGAAACAACATTTACAATGTTTTTACCCAACTTGAGATAACTCAAATGAGGATATGTATTGACCGACTATAGGCTACCGTTTGCAGGCTTATATAGTTTTCTATTAATTACATCGTAAACATGAATTGTGTTGTTGTTGGAAGCTCTTTTCGTACTTTCCTGAGGTGGGGATAGTAGAAAACCATCGAGTCCTTAGTTTCCTTTTTCCTGATCTCTCCTTCTTCATACAGGACTCTGTTTACTACCATGCAATCTATCCTTCCCGAAACCTTAATAGTGCCTCTTTCCATTGAAGAGGACATTTCAAGGTATATGGGAAGTCTCAGTTTATCATGCTCCCATTCAGGTATCATGAAAGCGATCTTTTCAAGTTCTTTTTTGTCAAATGAATGAGTTGAATTGTCCAGGTTTTTTATGTTTGGCCTGTCTTCGGCAAGAAGTTCCTTGAGCGTTCTCCTTTTTGTTGGAAGATGCCTGTTCAGCGTCTGTATGAACTTCATGGAGATCTTTTTCTCAAAATTGTCTTCGTTGAACATGAATAATCTGACTGCTTTAATTGTTACATTTCAATTGAATATTACAATCTGGATAAACTATATATTTTATTGAAGATGATATTAACTCAGAGTTGGTCATTTGAATTTTAAGGTAGAAGACATATTAAATGAAGGTTTTGATATTTACAAGAAACAATTCGCTGTATTTATTGTTGCAGCAGTGGTCGCAGCAATAGGTTCGATTCTCATAATCACAGCCCCTCCACTGCTATTCGGTCTCTATATAATGGGAAGGAAAATAATCAAAGGGGAAGAAGTGGAAATAAAAGATGTTTTCAAAGGTTTTGATTATTTCGCCGTAAGCTGGGTGATTGTTATTATCGGCGGCCTGGCGGTACTGGTTGGACTTATTCTTCTTTTTATCCCCGGGATGATACTAATATTCCTTTTCCAGTATGCCATTCCGATCGCGATCAGCGAGAAACTGGGGGGTATAGATTCACTCAAGAAGAGCTACAGGATCGGAAGAGAAAATTTTCAATTCTCGATAATACTTGGGGTTATCCTGCTCGTGATCAATGGTATCGGCGGGGCTCTGGCCGGTGTGGGTGGTCTTGTGACCTATCCTTTTACAGTCATATGTTTGTGGATAGCTACCCAGAAATTAATGGGAGAGAACAAGATTATTTGATCTTTATCTGATTTTTAATTTCTCTTTTTTGCAGCAGCCACGATTATTGGAAGCGTGATAGTCGCATCAGAATATACTGTCACTGACCTTGCATTTTCCCCGATCTTACCCCATGAGCGCGCCTCATCAAGTGTTGCGCCTGAAAGTCCGCCTGTCTCAGGCCTGTCCATGGTGAGCTGTATAGCATAATCAAAAGAACGCGGGGTAACGAGCATGGATTGCAAAATGAAATTCTTGGGTACACCGCCGCCGATTATAACAACTCCGGCGCGTTTTGCCTCATAGCACCTGTCGATCAATCCCCTCATATCGGCAAACACATCCACATTCAATTGCCTTGTCTGCTTATACAGCCATGCCTGCAATCCGATAATAGAATCCTGTATGGCAGGACAATATACGGGCACACCCATATCGTATGCACTTTTTAATATTGAGTTCTCGTCATCAAGCCTTTTACCGATATGCGAGAGAAGTTCGGTAATCGAAAGCTTCTCCGGGATCTCTTTGAAAATTGATTGCATCTTCTCTTCAAGATCAGTGAAATGGTGTTCAGGCAGGAACACATCATATATACGGTTGACGGCATCGTGTTTTAACTGGATATCATCTGTTACATCAGTTCCCTTATAATGATGAAGTCCCAGGGATTCTATTATATCGTGAACAAGGTTAGCGCCTGTGCTAACAAGAATGTCTATTTCCCGGCCCCGTATTATGTCGCTTACAATATGCCTCATACCCGCAGGAACCATCGCACCTGCAAGGCCGAAGAATTTTGTGCAATCCTTATCATTTATCATTTCCCGGTATATGTCAACAGCCTCATAAATGCGGCCTGCACCGAAAGCACAGCCTGAAAAAGAGTTTACAAGCTCGCTAACAGACATATTTTCTGTTATTCTTGCGGGAATGATTGGTTTATTTAGCTCCATATTGTAGTAGTTATCTTTTGATTGTTTAGATTTACCGCTTTACCTGAAACACTTTACACAGGATAAAATAATATCTTTTTCCTCTGTCAATGATTTTGCAAGCTCGATCCCGCCTGGCAGATCATTTGCATGATGGATTTTTGCCGGGTCAGTTTCAACGAATTGTTTCATCCTTTCCCCAACAAGTATGATGGCAGCAAGTCCATTTATATGCTTATGGATAAATCGGTCAACACCCGATGGATCAAGTCCTTCGCAAACTTCTTTTGCTTCTTCACCAAGCACCATGACAATTCTTTTGCCCTCGTTTTTTGAATAACCAAGCGCTATTTCGGCTGTCCTGATATCCATTCCTGAGTTTGAGTTGTCGATCAGTATCCTTCCGTCAAGGTTTTTCCTCTTCATTCGCCCTTCTGCACCTCTAAATTCCAGCAATGTGCGCTCAATTGCCAGGGGATCGATATCCAGGGCAAGAGCAGCAGCAGTTGCACATACAAAGGCGGTTTTATAAGAAGTTATATCGTAATCTGCCGCTTCCCGGATACGGATCCTGCCGTGTTTATCTCCAAGGAAATAGGCTATTGTTCCGCCTTTGCGGTCCATGCTCTCATAATAAACATTGCATGAAGCATTGATTGAATCAGTAAATGAGATAACATTAATATCCCTCCTGCATGCCCCGAAGAACCTCAAAGCATCATTATTTACAACAAGCACGCTTCCGGGTCTGGCATCAAGTATCATCCTGCGTTTAGCTTCACTTGCAAGCTTTGTATTGTTGGCGATCTTATAATCATTGGCAATAGTTGTAATTATACCGACATCGGCTGAACCTGTCCCTCCAAGTGAGATCTCGGATATGAACACATCGAATTCAATCCCTGCCTCATGAACAGCATCAAGAGCGGTCAGGATGCTTGCCGGTGTTATGCTTAATCCTTTCCTGATTATTATCCCTGTACTCCAGTCCTCAAGACCCCTGCTTGTATGTGACACTACTTTTTTTCTCTTTGATAAAATATCTGCCAGCAGGATTGCAGTGCTTGTTTTGGCTTTTGTGCCGGTCAGTTCGATAAGTGTCCTGTTCTTCAGGTCGTATCCTGATACTGATAAAATCTGCCCGACTGCCTGATGATGGGATAAAACAGGGATCTTATTCGCTGATGCGTCTATAAGCATCGGATAATTAGAATCAAGATGCACCGGGGCTACCATAAAATCAAAATCCGATGCTTTCAAGGATTCCCTTGAAGTTTTTATATCCTCATTTTCAAGTTCATCCAATAATTCATGACCGAGCTTCCTGTACACATCTATAGCAGTCACTGATCCGGTGATTTTCCTTAATTTCCTGGCTATTACAGCCCCGCCATGGGTCAGGTCAAGTACAGCTATTCTGGATGAATTATTAAATAGCATCAATTATTAAAATTCGAGGAAATGGCCTCGTTAACCCTCTTGTATGCCAGATCTGCGACCAGTTCATCAACACCCAGAGGGTCTGAATAAATAAGCGCCACATCTTTTCCATCAATTTTTATCATGGTTTTTCGCGAATCCCTGCTTATACCAAGTATCTGGGGGATATCTTCCATCGTATGCACGCCATGAGCCAGGAAAATGGGAACAGCCACTATCTTAGAAACTCCCGTCCCTTTGAAACCATCAAGCCCTTCCTTCATTGTCGGGGTGTTCATATTCATAAAGCCGATCCTGACCACAACATTCTTATATTTTTTAGCGATCAGTTCAGCAACTCCACTGACTACCTCTTTATTATGCGGGTGTCTGCTTCCATGTCCGAGTGCAAGTATTCCAATTTTTTCAGTCATAAAAATCCTCATTTGATCGTGATAGTTGATTTTGGGTTTTTATGGTGTGGTTTCATATAACACTTTTGGATTACCTTGTCCAAATCGTACACCATATAAGTTTGGGGTGACTATCCTGCGCTTAAAACCTCATGCATAGTTTTCAACAATCTATCAGCAGTGTAAGGCTTTGGTAAAAGAGTTTGTGCACGAGTGCTCTCAATTTTAGCAAGTTTATCTTTCTCTGCTAATCCGCTAACTGCTATAATTTTGACTTCAGGATTAATTTTACGAATTGCCCGGATGCTTGCATGACCATCCATAACAGGCATCATCATGTCCATTAAAACAACATTGATTTTATCCTTATTTTGAGCATACAATGCTACTGCCTGTGAACCATCATTGGCTGCAAGAACTTCATACCCATGTATTTCTAATATCGAGACAGTAACCTCACGAACTGAATCTTCGTCCTCAGCAACGAGAACCAATTCCCCATGGCCGCTGGGCAATTCAAGCTGCTGCTCCTCTACATTTTGCATTTCATTTTCGGTCTTAATCGCTGGCAAATATACCCTGAAGGTAGTTCCGGCTCCAACCTCGCTTTCCACGTTTATAAATCCCCCATGGCTCTTCACAATCGCAAGTACTGTTGATAGGCCAAGTCCTGTTCCTTTACCAAACTCCTTTGTCGTGAAGAACGGTTCGAAAATTCTGTCAACTATTTTTGGGGGAATACCGATTCCAGTATCCGAAACGGAAATGGCAACGTAAGAACCGACTTTAGCTTCAGCGTGCACATTCTTGTAATTTTCATCAATCACGAAATTTTCAGCAGATATTCTCAGAATACCGCCATCCGGCATAGCATCACGTGCATTCACGCACAAATTCATTATAACCTGGTGCAATTGTGTTATGTCTCCGGATATGGTCCAGATATCAATTGGTATATCAGTTCGGATTTCAGTGTTTCTTGGAAATATTTCTTTTACAATTTTCTCAATTTCAGATACGATGTTTGCTATATGAAGAGGAGCGCGTTCACCCTCTACACCCCGTGAGTATGACAGCACCTGCTTTATTAAATCAGCACTGCGCTGGGAATTATTTTCAAGAATAGTAAGCAATTTCTGGCTCTGCTCATCTTTGAACTTTTGCTTTAACGTATGCAGCGACATCATCATCGGCGTCAGTAAATTGTTGAGGTTATGTGCTATACCTCCTGCAAGAACGCCGATACTTTCCATTCGCTGTGCTCGTAATAAGTGCACCTCTAACATCTTCTTTTCAGTGATGTCAGTGTTGATGATAAGTATCGATTTCGGTTTACCCTCGCTATCATATATAAGAGTCCAGTGACTTTCAACAATTACCTCTCTACTATCTTTCGTTACCTGCTGCAACTCGCCTGTCCACTCTCCCTTCTCAAGCACAAGCCTTTTTGCGGAAATTAGCTGAGGTGGCTCTTCTTTATCTTTAAACAGAAACACGACAGGATTTTTGCCTATAGCTTCCTCTTCTGTCCACCCATATAGACGCTCAGCGCCTTTATTCCAGTAGATGAGTCTGTGCTCTAAGTTTTGGACTTCTATAGCCTCCTGTGCATTATCAAGAAGTTTGGCTTGCTCTCTTATTTTCTCCTCTGCCTGCTTGCGCTCGGTAATATCCTCAATTGCGAGAAGAATAGTCTCTGCGCTATTGCCTTCTTGATAGAGTTTTTTGGAATTGAGCAGCATTGTTTTTCGCCCTATATCCGGGAATTCGTAGTCAATCTCGAAATCATGGAACTGATTGTCTTTGGGTATGATTTCTTCAAGCAGCTTTCGCAGTTTGGGAACATCCCACTGATGGTTCCCAAGTTCATAGATCAATTTCCCTTCAGTTTCCTCCGGTGTGGCCTTGAATGTCTTGTAAAAGGTCTGGTTAGCTATCTTCACTCGCAATTCTGTATCTAAAACTAAAAGAGATTCATGTAATGTTTCTACGATGTTCGTAGCATATTTATGAGCTTCCTGTGTTGCCTGCTCGGCCCGCTCGCGTTCTTCTATTTCAGCCAGTAATGTTTTATTAGCATCATTAAGTTCTGCTGTTCGTTCCTGAATGCGCTGTTCTAACTCATCGTGCGCCTTTTGCAGCGCCTCCTCAGCCCGCTTGCGCTCCGTGATGTCAGTTGAGATTCCAAGGAACGATTCGACGGAACCATCTGAAGCAAACTCAGGAATAACCTTCAACAAATACGCTTTGATACCCTTCAGGCCTGGAAAATCAAAAGCAAGTTCCTGCGGTTGTTTCGATGCTTCGACTTTGTGGAAAAGATCTTTCCAGAGTGTACACAGCTCCGGAGGCATTCCAAGTTCTTCATTGGTTTTTCCAATGAACTTTTCCGGATGTATTCCGGTTGCCTCCTCCACTTGAGGGTTGATGTACAAGATTCTCAGATTCCGATCGAACCGCTGGATGATTCCAGGCGTGTTCTCAGTAAGTACGCGATATTTCTTTTCGCTTTCTTCTACAGCCTTCTCAGCTCGCTTACGCTCCGTAATGTCCTGATCTATGCCAATCATTAAAGATGGTTTTCCTGATTCGTCGAAAGCTACTATTTCACCCTCAGCATGTACAAACCGTATCGAGCCATCGGATAGGACTGTGCGGAAATCGATGCTGCCAGAACCGCCCTCTGATGTTAACTGTTCCATAACGCCTGTTACGGATGGCAGGTCATCCGCATGGATAAAACCTGTGAATGAAGTAATATTCGGGATAAAAGATTTCTTATCTACTCCAAAGATAGTATACATTTCATCAGACCAACGCACCTCATCAGTCTTGATATCCCATTCCCAACTTCCGATCCTTGCCATTCGCTGCGCCTCAACCAAGCTGGCTTCGCTCTTTATGAGAGCCTCTTCAGCTCGCTTGCGCTCGGTGATGTCGGTGTGCATTGCCAGGTAGCCAATGAGGTTGCCGGCCACGTCTCGTTGGGGAGAGAGGTTGCTTATCGTCCATAGGATAGAGCCATCCTTCCGGCACAATTTCCGTTCGACGTCGAGATTGCCGCGTTCCTTCAGACTTTCACGTGCCTGAATTACCTTCTTCTTCTCTTCGTCATCCACGAAGTCGAGGCTCGACCTTCCGATGATCTCCTCGGGCGAATAGCCCAGCATATCGGCCATGCGCCGATTGACATAGGTAATGGTCCCATCGGGCTCATGAGTGGCAATGCCCTCTTCGGCTGTCTCTATGATCCCGCGGTAGCGCTCCTCACTCTCCCTCAGCGCTTCCTCAGCCCGCTTGCGCTCTGCAACCTCGGCACGTAAATCCTCATTGGTGTGTGCAAGTTCCGCTGTCCGCTCCTCTACCCGTACCTCTAATTCATCGTGCGCTCTTTGCAATTTTTCTTCTGCTTTCTTAAGTTCTGTGATATCTATTATCGCTGTTCGACACTGGTTGAAGTTACCCTTGCTATCCTGTACTGCCAGGCTCTCCAATCGAGTATCAAACTGATTTTTATTCTTATCTACAAGTTTAATTTCACAAGTTTGACTGGTATTGGTTCTAAAAACCTTATGCAGGTGTTGATAAAATACATCCCTACTGCTAAAAGCTATATAAAGAGAAAACAGTTTATTGATTAAAAATCTTCTCTCTATGCCTAATTTATTGGTGCCGGTGAGGTTTACTTCTATGATTCGCCCTTTTTTATCAAAAGTAAAATAACCAATGGGAGCGAAATCATACAGGTCAGAATACCTGTTGCGTGATTCTTCAAGTTCACTCTGTGTATTTCGAAGTTGTGCGTTCTGTATCTCAAGCTCGATCTGGTGCACTTGCAGTTCGTGAACTAGATATTGGACATCATCTGTCGATAGCTTCTTCAGGTCTATAGCATGACCTTTCAATGCTCTCTCTGCCTGCTTGCGCAGAGTTTCTGGTTTTTCCGGTTTTCCAGGTTTAGATGTAATCGTCTATCTCCCACCTTGCTTGAATCAGTTTATAGGCATTGATTTATTAACTCTTAGGATGAGTTCTTATATTAACATGACGCTTATAGTATAATATATATATATATATATATATATATTGTTGTTTTAATAATAACAATTCATCGGTCTGCTATCAGCTTGCGTTCAGTGATATCTTCAATAGTCAAGAGAATTCTCTCTGTGCCTATTCCTTCCTGATAGATTCGGCGGGCATTTAGTGACATTAACTTTCTCCCTATGCCAGGGGATTCATGATCAACCTCGAAATTTTATGTGCATTTCTGCCAGTCAATAATATGAACAGATAGTATATTATCATATAGATAATCGCTATTTATATATAGAATAATTAACATAATAAAAACATAATAGTAAAATGATTTCGAGAAAAACATCAATCCTGGCGCATTCTTTTGTAATAACAGCACTCTTATTAATACTTACAAATGGCTCGGATGCAGTTCCCATAGTAGAATGGGACAGGACTTTTGGAGGACCATACTGGGATGAATCCTTCTATGTTGAGCAAACACCTGACGATGGTTATATTATAGCAGGCTTGACATACTCCAAAGACAACAGCAGTCATCAATATGCCTGGCTCATAAAAACTGATCGTTATGGGCAGGAACAATGGAACAGAACATATCCAGCAGAATTGATACGAAAGGTTTCCACTACCCCGGATGGAGGTTATATCCTCAGAGGTATATCAAATCTCAGTGATTTCCGGATGAGGAAAATTGATGCTGGCGGACAGGAACAATGGAACAGGACACTTATAGTTAAAAATGTCACTTTTTTTACTGATATGAATGAGACCTCAGATGGAGGTTCCATCCTCGCTGCGGTTGAAGCGCCAACAAATAATTCGCCCTGGTGGAACTCACGACTTATAAAAGTTGATCAAAGCGGTAATGAGCAGTGGAACTTAACATTAAAAACAAACCATGAGTTTCAGCTATGGTCTGTGCGGCAGACCTTTGATGGTGGTTATGTTCTGGCTGGTAATACGTTTCTTTCATATAGTTATTATCCCCTGCCAAGTATTCCTCTAATGGATTATGGTGACTCTGACGCCATGGTCATAAAGATGGATACCAATGACATCCAGCAATGGGAAAAAACATATGGATGGTGGGGAGAAAGGGAAGGAGCGAAGTCTATTGTACTGACCAGAGATGGAGGATATCTGATTGAAGGATTAAATGGAGGCATCAGGCTGTTTAACAGTGATAACTATAATATATGGCTAATAAAAAGCAATGCAAGCGGTAATGAGCAGTGGAACAGAAATCTCGGACAATCCTGGGGACCTTTTTATTCCTCCATCCGGCAAACCTCGGATGGGGGTTATATCTTTGTAAGCTCCGCTAAATATGATACTGATAAGATACATGATTGGTTGATAAAGACGGATGCGAATGGAAACCTCCAGTGGAAAAAAGTATTGGAAGGGATAGAGATGGATAAATATAACCTAAAAACAGGTTACTCTATTAAGGAGACCTCCGATAACAGTTATATCCTCGCCGGCTCTACAGAGCCGTATGGGGCAGGTAATAGTGATGCCTGGCTTATAAAAATCAAAGATATAATTTAAATCCCAGAACGTATATTCACCTCACCTTATGCGAATTGTTATATTGCGGCTCGGCCACCGCATCCAGAGGGACCAGAGAATAACCACTCATGTAGCACTTACTGCCCGCGCCCTGGGGGCCGAGGGAATGCTCCTTGATTCTGATGACAGCGGCATTGAAAAAAGCCTGCAAGAAGCAGTAGCCAGCTGGGGCGGCACATTCTATGTCAGGAGGATCACAGGCTGGAAAAGCGAGATAAAAAAATGGAAAGATGATGGGGGAAAGGTAATTCATCTTACCATGTATGGTATTAATCTTCCCGATGCAATACCTGAAATTACAGCCGATGCCCTGATGATCGTGGTGGGCGCTGAAAAAGTCCCGCCCGAATTATACGGACTTGCTGACTGGAATATTGGCGTGGGGAACCAGCCGCATTCCGAGGTTGCGGCCCTTGCAATAACGCTTGACAGGCTACAGGCTGCATCAGGTAAAGACGCACTGATGACGCAATTTCCGGGCGGGGAACGTCAAATAATTCCGCACAAAGTTGGAAAAGAGGTAGTAAGCAAATTAAAATGATCAGGAAAGTCCTCATTATCGGCAACAGCGTCCGAAATATCGCCTGCTCTGCAAAAAAAGCAGGATATATTGTTTATGCACTTGACCTTTTTGGGGATGTGGATATGCAAAAATGCGCAAATAAGGCGCAGCTTCTTGAAAATACGTCAGAATTAAAGCAAATGGTTGAATCCTTCGGGGATGTTGATGCAATAATCACTGGATCGGGTTTTGAAACCCTGGATTTGAAAAATACATTGAATAACACACCGAAAATCGCAGGGGAAGCCGGGGATAAATCAAAACTGCCTGAGAAACTGGATTCATTGGGAATACCCCACCCGGAGACAAAACCGATCGATAAAGCAGATGAACTAGGTTTTCCGCTTATGATCAAACCTGTTGTGGGATCGGGAGGTATGAGAAATATTCTGGTCAGGAACGAAGCTGGAATGAACCATTTCAAAGATTATTTTGACACACATGATTTCCTAGCCCAGGAATTCATTGAAGGGATACCCTGCAGTGCCTCATTAATAAGCACAGGGGATGATGCAGCGGTTGTTGCTCTGAATGAACAGCTAATAGGTCTGCCGTGGCTGACAGGAGTGCCATTTGCATATTGCGGTAATATCACGCCATTCCATACAAAATTCAAAGAAGAAATGATGCAATATGCAGAGCAGATCGCTGTTGAATTCAAGCTCAGGGGTTCTAACGGTGTTGATTTCATTGTGACCGATAAAGGCACACAGGTCATTGAGATAAATCCGCGTTTCCAGGGAAGTCTTGATACCGTTGAGCTTTCAACCGGATTGAACATTTTCGATGCGCATGTAAAATCATTTGAAGGGGAACTTCCTGAAATAAGAGAATCCAGGTGTTTTGCTGCAAAGGCCATTATTTTTGCAGAAAAGGAGTTGATGATCACAAAAGAAATCTCGGATATTCTTATAAAATGCATGGATAAAGGTGGAGCGGCCGATATTCCCAGGCAGGGACTCACGATCCATCCTGATGAGCCCGTAATGACTTTACTTGCAACATCCCGGACCCGTATGACAGTTCTTGATAAAATCAGACAATCCTGCGAATTGATTAAAAGAAGAACGGAAGTTTAAAGTCATAATAAAACATTAATAATGTGGTGAATTTTCTGGTTGATTTAAACGATCCCGTTATTAAAGGCTATCTAATAAATCTTGTAGGTGAGGAAGGGTATAAAGTAGTTGCGAATATGCCCGCAGGTGAGGTTACGGATGAAAAGATAGCCCAGGCTACCGGTGTTTTATTGAATATTGTTCGGCGTACCCTTTTCATATTATATGAGAACAGGCTTGCCAGTTACCGCAGGGAAAGGGATACGGACAGCGGCTGGTTGACATACCTCTGGAGACTTGACCTGAGTAATTTAAACCGCCAGCTCGAACTTGAAGCTAAGAAGCTTTTAAAGAACCTCAAGACAAAACTTGAATATGAAGAAGATAAAGTATTTTATATCTGTGAAAAGCAGGATGGGAGGTTCCTGTTTGAAATAGCGGCCGAGATGGAATTCAAATGCCCTTTTTGTGGTGGTGAATTGATCTTCGAGGAGAATGAACCTGTAATAGATGCATTAAAACAAAGGATCATTAAGCTTGAAGAACTGACTTCCTCTTCGGGTGCAGTTGCTTGAATGAAAAAGATGCGATTGATTTATTGATAAGATCAGGATGCTCTGCTGATGTTATCGAACATTGCAAGGCTGTAGCGGATTACGCAAAAAAAATTGCCCTGAATATCCGGGAAAATGCCGCACACAAATCAATTCACGAGAAGCAACCGGTACAGATCGACATTGACGCTGTTTTCACGGGGGCTTTGCTTCATGATATTGGACGGTCAAAGACGCATGGCATAGGTCATGCTGTAGCAGGTGCTAAAATTGCACTTGAGAACGATCTTGATGAAAAATTAGTAAAGATCATTGAACGGCATATCGGCGCAGGGATTCCCAGAGAAGAAGCAAAAGGTCTTGGACTTCCTGAAAAGGATTATATGCCTGTGACTATTGAAGAGAAAATCGTTGCTCACGCAGACAACCTTATTTTCGGCAAAGAGATCGGGACAATTGACGAACTTATCCTGAATTTAAGGAAAAAAAAGCTGGAAGAAAGAGTTATCGATCGTTTTATCGTATTAAACAATGAAATATCAGCTATGATGGTTTAGCTGCACTTTTGTTCAATACATTCTCTACAATATCCACATACTCTTCCTTTAAAGAATATACTATTGGCGTTTTATATGATTCCTTGTACGCGTGCAGTATCCCCAGTTTTGAGTGAATATAGCCCAATGTTGAAGCAACAGCGCTGAATGAGATCTTGAATTTCTTATTCAACTCTTTAAACAATTGGTCAACAGTAAGTCTTTTTAATCGTAACAGGATATCGATTATGAATTTCCTGATACCATCAATATCAAGCTCAAGATACACTTCAAGCCTTCTTTTTATTCGTACCTTTAGTGAGTCCATTCCTATATCCCTTATCTATACTAAAAAACCTCTTTTATAATATATATACTTTTCTACATAAACTCAATAATGTATAATCTATAGCATATAATACACAATGTTCAGGTTTTCTTTGTATTTATACATTCGTAATTGTACCGCTAATTATTCCTGTTGGTTTCTTCTGGAGATATACCTGTACTGAAGTTGTATTGCCCTGGGTAACAACCACACCCGTGCTTGTATTGTCGTTATGCGTGGGCTGTTTGCTAACTGTAACACTGTATGTTCCGGCTGGTACTGCAAATAAATAGCTACCGTTAATATCCGTTTTCTTGATATCTGCGCTATCTATCCAGACGTCTGCATTTACTACAGGCCCGTCTACGCTTGTTACTGTCACGTTGATATATCCAAGGGACTGGACAACTAACGTTGCATTCTTTGGAGTGCTCCACTGTTTACCGATATCCACGCCGCGGACATATATTGTGTGATTCCCGTCCGGGAGGCTGCCTGTATCAAGTGTTGCTATTACACTCTCCCAGCTTCCTTGCCTTGCATCATAAAGGCCGTCCGCTGCCGTCATAGGAATTCCTTTGCCCTGGCCAGGATCTGTATCGATATAATACTCAGCTCCACCAACACGTGAAGCAGCACCATTTGCATCGTTGATCATGGATGTTATTTCAACAGGAGTTCCTTTTGTGACGCTAAGTGAAACATTGTTATTCAGATAGACTGTATTGGTAGAACCTCCTGTACCCGGATATGTCCTGTCAACATTATGCCTTGCCAGGGTATCCAGGCTGCCTGAAATATCGGTGCCGTGGCAACTTCCACCACCGCATGTTGTATAACCGGAACCGCCCATAGCCGTATTTGTAAGGTTCGATGCATTATATTTTGACGCATATGTTGTGTGGCATGATTTACATGATACAGTTACCGGCATAGCAAGCGAACTATTATGCAGGTCAGATGCGCTGCCATCTATGTGGCACTTTTCACATGTACCTGCGCCCGTATGGGATACGGTTACCTGCTTATTCACCACACCATAGCTGCTCTTATTCGCAGCGCTGTTGTGGCAGTTATTGCATGCGGTATTGTAAACTCCTGCGCTTGGTGTTACAAGGTTCGCTGTTGTACCGTAATGTGTAACATTTCCCATTGTTGTATTAACTGTTGAATTCGAATCCGGAATATTCAAACTGTTGCTGTGGCAGTTCTCACAATTCATTGTGGTTACATTAATATTAGCACCGGGATAGTGCTCGTTCACTTTCCTTGATGAGTTCTGACCCAGGTGGCATTCATTGCAAAGAAGAACATTAACTCCCGGCAGAACTTTGTAAGTTGCATTCATGTTATCCGTGTTGTAATGGCATGTCTCACAATCACTGTTTGTCAGGTTGTTGTTTCCGTCTGTCCTGTTCAGATTCCTGTGCATACCAATGGCTGCTGAGTCTATTCTTGTTTTTGCTGATGACGTACTGCTAACATCGTGACATGCAATACAGCTATCTGCACTTCCTTCTTTGATACTTGAGTTATGGAAGTCAACAAGGGCCAGGCTGGATACTGTTCCGTCATTATGACACAGGTCACACTCGCTTGTCTGATTCTGGATATGTGGCATCTTTGGACTTGTGCTAATATTGACAGGGGTTCCCCAGCTAAAGTTACCTGTATATTGTCCGTTATGACATAATATGCAATTCTGTGTTGATATTAAAGCTGTCTTCGTGCCATAATGGCTAACGCTTGCATTTTGCGGATCCCCTCCATTTATACCGAATCCATCTGGCTCATTCATTGATGCCAGGCTATTGTTATGGCATATTGAGCACTTTACACCAGCAGTTATAACATCAGGAGATGATGATTGATGCTCGACCACCTGCAGCGCGCCGAAATTTGAACTTGATTGGGTATTATCATGGCAGTCCGGACATTTTCTTGGATTCTTAAACATCGTATTGTTGTGTTCTCCAGCAGGCTGATCGCTCTCATTGGCATAGCCGTCTGCATTCAAAGTACCATGACATGCCCAGCATTTCCTGTTTGACATATTACCTCCGGTGTACTGTGAACGGTTGTTCAGGTTTGCATGATAGCTGCTATCCATACTAACTGCATCAATCTTCCGACCAGCTATACCGCCTGTATTATGACAGGAAGTGCAATTTACTCCTCCCATTGAGCCTTCACCGAGATTATGAGAGTAGTTCATAGATGTTGCAAGATAAGAACCTGACAAAGCATGGCACACTCTGCATTTGCTATCATTATAATTGCTAAAGCCAGAATGATTATAGAAGACTGTTCCATCACTCCCAACCAGGCTTGAATTTGTTATTTCAGGCGGAACCGGATTTAGTAAGTTGCCTTTATATTCCGGTTCTCCTGCATAGTGGCAATTAGCACACCATGTGGAATTTGCAAAGTCAGGATTCTTATAAGTATTTGTTCCTTTTATTGACGAAATGTTGCCTATTAAAGAATCTTGATACGAATGAAGTGAACTCTGGTGGCAATACTGGCAGGCGGTTAACTTAGAAGTATTATCCCAGTAGTTGCCCCATTTTTTCCCGGAATCCGGATCTGTTGAATGGCTCAGGGAGGGTATTTTTACAGGTTTTAAAGTTGTATTTACCAGGTCATCAATATGGCATGTTGTACAATTCGCATTTGATGCAGACCTATTATACATTAAGAAACTTCCATCTGTCTTCGGATACATCATTCCATGAGGAGCCTTTTGATTTGTCTTATTCGGATTACTGGGGTCCTGGTGACAATACCAGCAGTAGAAGTCAGTCCTGTTGTGTGACGTTTTAGTTGAGTGGCAACCTTCGCCACAGTACGCATTATTATTAATAACCGGTTTTGTCATGGTACTGTTATGGATCCAGCCCTTCGAGTGACAGCTATCAGAAGAACAGGAAGGATTATTAGGTTCATCCGAATGTTCATTAACATATTTATTTTGATCCGGATCCAGCATTGCTCCTTCAAATGCTGTAGTATCATTCCTGTGACAATATATACAATTTGCAATCGGATTTAAATAAATATCCACACCTCGCAAATCAGTCCTGGGCCGGCCATAATGGTAATAACTTCTGTTACCCCCGTTGAGGCGCATTCCATCGCCTGCGAATGATCCGGTATCAGGGTCATCGTTGTTTAGGATCATCTCACTTACATTTTCATGACAGTTTATACATGAAGCGATATTGGAGCTTGCATTTCCGGCTTTTATATCCGTGCCGCCCCTGAAATGCTCATTTACAGTCAGGCCGCCCCAGCCAGCAGATTGTGAATAATATGCTCCTCCCTGTACGTGGCAATCATCACAAACTTTGGGTGTGTCCTTTTTATCAGGATGTCCGCTGGTGACATTGCCATCGCTATCGTGGCATGCCCAGCATGCCCCAACGATAGGAGCATACCCCTTTGAAGTTGCATTATAGCTATTCATCCCGGAATGAACACTGATACCGGCTGCGTTAATATCGATGTTGGGATACTGACTGCCGGCATAGTGACATGAGAGACAGTTCGGTGCACCCTGAGCACCACCTGTGATCCCGGAATCATGAAGCCTGACCGATGATGACAGGCTGCCATGGCAGGCATAACAATTTGAATTCTGCGCTACATTTTCATCAGAGTGAGTGTATTTTGTGCTGTTCTTCGGGTTAAACGGTGTTCCCCAGTTCGTAGATCCATTGTTCAGGATATGACACCACCTGCAATCATTACTGTGATTGGTGGCAGTCATAAGGTTAATATTGGCGTCTTTCAGATAATGGGAAGCTGTTGCGTTTTGTGCATTGCCTCCTGATATGCCAAACCCGTCGTTCTCATTAATAGTAGTAAGACTGTTATTGTGGCATAATGAACATCCTGTACCATTTGTCGGGATTACCGGAGATCTCTCCCTGTGTTCTGCGACCTGGGGCGCTCTTAGATTAGAATTTATCTGGTTGTTATTATGGCAGCCGGGGCACCCCCTGGGATTCTTGTATATGGATATATTATGCGAGTCGACAGGCTGATCACTTTCATTGGCAAAACCATTTGCATTCAATGTCCCATGACATGCCCAGCACTTCCTGTTCGTGATGTTGCCGCCTGTATATTGAGAAAAATTATTCAGGCTGGCATGGGCGCCGAGTCCCATGTTGACTATATCTACATTTGGCGCTGTCGGACTGCCTTCATAATGGCATGAGGTACAGTTCCGACCTCCGCTCTGGCCCTTACGAACATTATGTGTAAACTCGGTTATTTTTGCACCCGGACCAAGTGTGCTGTGACAGGACTTGCAGTCCTGGTCGGAGTATGTGGAGAGAGTATGATTGAAATACCCCGGTTTGCCTGTTGGCGCATATAACGCATGCCCTGTAATTTCGGGAGGTACAGGGAGTAAATAACCAGTGAATGTATCCACCATGTCGATATATTTAGTCGAATCATTCGAATAACCCTGCCAGTGACATGAAGCGCACCATGTGGTATTGCCAATAGTTGAATTTACTATATTATCTCCATTGAACATCTTGATTTTTCCAAGAGTGCTTATGGCATGCATTTCATTATTATGGCAGTATGCACACCAGGAAACCTGGTCATTATGAATCCAGTAACCCTCATCTGTCCATATATTTCCCGCCCTGGTATCTTCACTATGTTCCACTGGTGTCCTGATAACAGGTGATTGCCTTCCGGTATAGTTTCCCGCAGTCGGTTGGGACATTAAAATATTAAAGAAGCTTGAATTCTGGTGACAGTTTGTGCAGTTACCTCTTGCCGGATTCGGATTATTATGATCCAATGTCACATAAGTCGCATTTTGTGCTAAAACCTTGATAGCATGTACATCATCACTATGGCATACAGGACAGTTCACACTGTTATTATGCCTTACCTGATCCTGGTGGCAGGCAATACAGTTGTTATATTCCGTATCATTATTCTTAATAAACCGCTGTGCAGGATCGGCTTTTGTAATACTGTGCATCGGACCATGACAAATCATACATGGAACAGTAGAATTGGGGGTATGGAATGTGGAATTAAATGATGAAGCATTGTCATAAGAATAAATGCTAAGGGCCGTATCAAGATTTACTCCATTAAGTGTGCCTTTTCTTGTTATATCTGTCCTGTTATGGCATGCTGCATTATAACATGAATTGATCCGCTGGTTGGTACCATGCTGTGAGAAACTACCGTGACAGTTTGCATTATTGCAGGAGAGATTCCTGTGAACATCCGAAGGATTATTTTTCCGGGTAGTAAAGGCCGCGCCACCGGGTACGCCATCATATGAAGAGTGGCAATACGTGCATTTTACACTGGAATCACGGTGATCAAACTCCCTATTGGTAATCACGTCCCTTCCGGATAGATAAGGTGAATTTGCTAAAGAAGGAGTTCCGCTCCCGGGATTTTCAGACCCATGACATACAGAGCAGCCCCACCAATTATACATAAAGGTAATATTGGCTTTCACACTTCCGCTGGAAGCTTCTATCTTCCAGTTCCCATAATAATTCCTGTTATTCATATCATAGCTGAAATTAGCCAGTCCATTTGGGTTTGTGGAACTATTGATCGTTGCCAGTGCTGTCCCATTTGGCCAGTATATTGTAAAACTTATTATTGATCCTGACTGCGGGATTCCGTGCCTGTCAATAAATAACGCTGTTGCATTAATCCTTGTGTTCTTGCCTGACCAGTAGTTGGAGTTCCAATTATTACGTGGAGTGGAAAATCCGGCAGTTGTTTCTGCTTTTCCCGGATTAGGATCATCAAGTATCACATACCTGTTAGTTGCCAGGACTATTTTGCCATTTCCGGCATAATACATTGATTCACTGTGGAAATCAGCAGGCAGTTCACCCTGGATATGACAGATATAACACTGGTCGTTCTTGGTCGCAGTATGCGGCTTCACCGGATTCAATCTTGGATCATGCGCATTACCCCATTTAGCCCTGTTCGTCGTATTATAATGGCAATATGTGCATCCCTGCGTGCTCGAATCCCCTATTGATTCCACAAGCGATTGTTTTGAACCATAATGAGATACACTTTCTTTTTCGGAAACAATTCTTGGATCTGTGATCTTTGCATCGTTCAGGTTCACGCTATTGTTATGGCAGGTTGTGCATGTTGCATTATGAGTATATATCCGGGTGATAATAGAATCAACATCGATATGATTGGTCACGCTTCCTGCATTTTCGACATTCGGATATGGTTTACCGTCGTTCTTATGACAGTCATAGCAGGTATATGGTGAACTGAACCTGTCACCCATACTGGTATTACCAGGCTGGATGCCGTCTGTCTGGTGGCATCCCCAGCACTTCTTGTTTTCCGCAGAAACACCATATAGATTAACAGAGTTATTGTTCAGGTTTGAATGGAATGAAAGTTTCATTGCTGAATTATTTACATGCAGTACTGATCCTGCACTTCCGATCTCATGGCAGGAAAGACAATCCGGCCCTCCACCGCCGATATATACTTCGTGCATAAATGGCGTTATTTTTGTATAAGGTGTACTCCCATTATGACATGTATAGCAGTTGCTGTCATTAAAGCCGGGATCTACGGAATGGTCACGTCCTTTGACATAATAGTTCGAACCTTTTATTATTGATGGGGGCACGTTCGCACCACTCTTAATGAATGCAGCGGTCATGTTCGAATATTCCACATAGCCCGGATAATGGCAGGAAGCGCACCATGTTGTATCTGCGATCGTGGAATTGATTATGTTATTGCCTTTAAAAAGAGATGGTGTCCCGATAGCAACAGAATCGTGCATTGTCTTGCCGTGACAGTATCTGCATGAAGCATCCTGGTTCTGCATCCACCAGTAGTTGCCGTATCTTATGCCGGCATCAAGAGCGTCGCTGTGAAGCTGCGGGTTCCTTATGAAGGATGGGTTTCTTCCTGAATAGTTACCTGCTTTTGGTTGCGATTTCAGGGTATTGAAATATGTTGTGTTCTGGTGGCAATTAGTGCAGTTCCCGCTGGCATTATTCGGATTGGCTTTGTTATATGTTACATATGAACCATCCTGCCCCAGTACCTGGATTGCATGAATATCGTCGCTGTGGCATAACGTGCAATTCAAACCTCCTGAATTGCTGGCATTATGTGTGGTATAACTTGCATGGCATATGATACACTGGCTTGATTCCGTATCATTGTTCCTTATTAACTTCTGGGTCTTATCGGGTTTTGAAATATTATGCATAGGACCGTGGCATATTATACAAGGGATTGTAGAATTGGGATTGTGTCCTGATGATGCCACAGAGTAATTGCTCCTGAGAGGTGAACCTGCCATTGTGCCCTTTTTCGAAAGGTCTGTCCTTGTATGGCAATCAGTGCATGATTTGATCTGTGAATTGCTATTATGAGTTGAAATTAAACTATGACATGAAGAACATGTATCTGTTGTATGAACATCAGAGGTCTTTGTGGGCTGTCCTGTAAATGAGGTTCCCCCGCCTGTACCACCGTATGACCTGTGACATCCCACACAATTATTATTGCTTTGAATGTTAGAAATAGTCCTATGGTTTGAATTATATGTAATAGTTTCCCGTCCCAGTGTGTAAGGCGAGTTCTGTATCGAAGAGCTTCCGGTTCCGGGCGAATCCGTTCCATGATTCTGGTTACAGCCGGTTCCGGAGTTACATCCCCACCAGTTATAAATAAAGCCGGAGGATTCTGATTTCCCGGATGCATTGACAATAATGTTCCAATTACCATAATAGTTCCGGGCGTTCATATCGAATGTATAATTTGCTATTCCGTTTGC
Source organism: Candidatus Methanoperedens sp. (assembly GCA_012026795.1). Classification (NCBI taxonomy): domain Archaea; kingdom Methanobacteriati; phylum Methanobacteriota; class Methanomicrobia; order Methanosarcinales; family Candidatus Methanoperedentaceae; genus Candidatus Methanoperedens; species Candidatus Methanoperedens sp. The sequence goes on along the minus strand of VEPM01000015.1, from coordinate 25,383 downwards.
ATCTGTCGTGATCACAGGTGAGGTTTCGGAAGTTGCGTTATTCCAGTTCGATAAAGTAAAAGTAACGTTTGTATTATTAACAGGGTTTCCTTTTGTATCTACCAATAATGCAAAACCTTTGATCTGTGTTTGTGTTCCGCTCCACTGATTATTGGATGTACTCCAGCCGGTATTGGGCGGGAGTGAAAAATTTGCTGAAGTTTGCGCTGTTTTTGAATTATCTATCGGGTCATCCAGTATTACATAGCGGTTCGTGGCTACTAAAATTTTAGAAACTACAGGGAGACGTGAAGTGATCGAAATATTAGAATTATTCCCTGGCACCCCATTTACTGTTCTCTCAACAAAGGCATCGTAATAACCTGACTTACTGGCTGTTATCAAGTAAGTGCCGTTATTCAGAAGGAAGCTGTAGTAACCTGTCACGCTTGTGTTGGTGAACATATCCGTATCTGTTGTGACCAATGCATCAGCTATTGCATCCCCTGTGGACTGGTCTTTTACATATCCTGATAAGAGATATTTGGGTTCTTGTGACAGTGATATATTAACATTGATCCTATTTGCCCCGTTTATTGTGGCATTCGTAGAGGTGGGAACGTAACCAGGGAGGCTGGCGTCGATTACATATGAGCCATTAGGTAATTCTGTTAAAAGATAATATCCCTGGGAGTCCGTAGTATCAGACTGGCCGGTATTGGCCCGGACTGATACGCCCTCAATAGGAGCACCGCCGCTGGTTATATAACCTGATAAAGAGTATTTTTGTTCACCCGGAAGTGTTTCGGTGACAGAAAAATATCCCGATGCGACACCCCCGTTGGCTGCCATATCCCCAAACCAGAGATATCTTGCCCATTGCACTGATTTTGTGATTTTCAAGCCAAGCTTGGCATCTTTTGGGACTACTCCGTTTATCTGTGCTAAAGAGACATTATAATTTTGATCGGAGGAACTGCTTATAGTCAAGCTTCCGGTTCCCGGCAGGGTGATTTTAGTGCCATCGGGAAGTGCATATATCAGATAGAATGTATATGTTGTGGGGGTTATTCCAGCGTGGTGTATTCTTCCAAAATACCAGTCACCCGTAACATTAGTATCCCGGGAATATGCTGTATTGAAGAACATTTCTACCAGGGGATATGTTTCTCCAATGGGATCTGCTATATCAGACGTTATGCTGTTACTGCCGCAGCCTGAAGCCGGGTTATCTGTAAGTAATGTTGTCCTATTGGTAAGAGGGTTTGTTCCGCATGGACCCCAGTCCGTAGTGATACCAGTTGCGATCTCTACCCCGCTTCCTGGAACCCACCTGTATACTGCTGCGCTTGCCACGCTGCTCATAAGCAATATAATTAAAACTGAAATCAAAATAATACATGATTTAACGGGCTGAAAAACAGTTTTATATTCTTTATTAATACTAATTTCCAGACTGAAACCATTTGATGATGCCATTATTCTATTCTCCTTGCTATCCTATAATTTAGAACATATAAGCTAATGCAAATATATTGGATATCCGCTCAACTAATCCCGTTTTTCCCTTCTTTCGTTTTTATCTACGTTTTACTATTTTTATTATTAATACCAATAGTTTTTTCTACCATAAACCTTTCGAAAGGTTCTTATTTACTTGAGATTCCGGGTTTTACAGGCTACGTTTCCATGAAATGAGCATTATGATGAACGATTCCTGATATTTATCTGTAGCCTATATAGGCTACAATGTTGATTTTGGATTTTTCTCATGCATCCGTAACTGTGCCGCTGATTGTTCCTGTCGGTTTTTTCTGGAGATATACCGGTAATGGAGTTGTGTTGCCCTGTGTAACAACCACACCCGTACTTGTATTGTCGTTGTGTGTGGGCTGTTTGCTAACTGTAACATTGTATGTTCCGGCTGGTACTGCAAATAAATAGCTACCGTTAATATCTGTTTTCTTGATATCTTCGCTATCTATCCATACATCTGCATTTACTACAGGCCCGTCTACGCTTGTTACTGTCACGTTGATATATCCCAGGGACTGGACAACTAGCGTTGCATTCTTTGGAGTGCTCCACTGTTTACCGATATCAACACCCCTGACAAATATAGTATGGTTACCGTCTGAGAGGTTGCCTGTATCAAGTGTTGCTATTACATTCTCCCAGTTTCCTCTGGTTGCATCATACAGGCCGTCTGCTGCTGACATAGGTATTCCTTTACCCCGGCCAGGATCAACATCGAGATAATATTCAGCTCCACCAACACGCGAAGCAGCACCATTTGCATCATTGATCATGGATGTTATTTCAACAGGAGTTCCTTTTGTGATGGTAAGTAAAATATTATTATTCAGATACACCGTATTTGTAGAACCTCCTGTACCTGCAAAGGTCCTGCTAACATTATGCCTTGCCAGGGTATCCAGGCTGCCTGAAATATCGGTGCCATGGCAATTTCCACCACCACATGTTGAATAATCGTCCATGGGCGTTCCTGTAAGGTTCGATGAATTATATTTTGATGCATATGTTGTGTGGCAGGCAATGCATGATACAGTTACCGGCATTCCAAGTGAACTATTATGCAGGTCAGATGCACTGCCATCTACATGGCACTCGTTACATGTACCTGCGCCCGTATGAGGTACGGTTACCTGCTTATTCACCACACCATAGCCGGTCTTATTCACAGCGCTGTTGTGGCAGTTATTGCATGCGGTATTGTAAGCTCCTGCGCTTGGTGTTATAAGGTCTGTTGTTGTACCGTAATGTGTAACATTTCCCATTGCTGTATTTACACTCGAATTCGGATTGGGAATATTCAAACTGTTGCTGTGGCAGTTCTCACAATTCATTGTGGTTACATTAATATTAGCACCGGGATAGTGCTCACTGACCATTGGTGAGGTAACATTCTGGTTCATGTGGCAGTCATTGCAGACTCGGACATTTACACCGGCCTGGACAGTATAATTTGAACCCATATCAGTGGTATCGTAATGGCATGTCGCGCAATCAGCATTCGTAATTCCACCATCGGTGTTGTTGATATTTCCATGCATGCCAAGGGATGCCGAATCGACTCTGGTATTATACTGACCGCCAGTATCATGGCAGGAGAGACAATTATCCATGGATATCGTTTGAACGCTTGCATTATGGAAATCCACCAAGGACAGGCTTGAGACTGTACTGTCTTTATGGCACTGGTCGCACTGGTCTGTCAGGGTTTCGATATGTATTCTCTTTGAACTTGTTGTGATGTTGACAGGGGAGCCCCAGCTTGAGTTATTGGTGTATGCACCATTATGGCAGTCGATACAATTCGAGGTATTGATCGGGCCATTGTGCTGGTACGGACTTGTTGATGTATTTGTTACGTCTTTTATGTAATGTGTTATTGCGCTGCCTGTACCGTTGGTTCCAGTGTTGGAGAAATACATGCCGCCGTTGCTATGGCATGTGGTACATGCTGCGAGGGTCAGAATCTGCTGTGCTTCCTGGTTATGTTCTGCTACTAATGGTGCACTGAAGTTTCCCGATCCTGTGTGGCAGTCTGTACATGTCTTTGCCGGATCGGTAGTGAAGGAATAGCTGTCCATGTTATTGTCTGTTGCGTTGGCGTGGCAGTTCTCACATGCCCTGTCTTTGTGGCTCCCGGATGCAATCACGCCAGAATCGATCTTCTTGTGTGCCATGATGGCTGTAGTCTTATGGCAGTCGAGGCATGTTACTGAGGAGACTGAGGGTTTCGAAATACTGACGTTATGGAAGTCGGCAGCAGAATTATGGCATGCATAGCAGTCTTCTCCTGGAGTATTTGCGATACTGTGCGGGAATGTGCCGCTATGGGCCGGATCTGTTGCATTGCCCCAGAGACTGGCGTTTGCTGGGTCCTTGTGGCAGTTAGTGCAGTCCGCTGTGGGGATCAGGCCGGTTCTTGTGCCATAGTGGCTAACACTTGCATTCTGGCTATATTTGTACTGGCTCACGCTGTTGTTATGGCAGCCTGAACAGTATGCTGCTGTGGTGATGTTCGCTCCACCCTGTTTATGGTTGCTTATGACCGTTGCATTGTAATTACCGCTTGTGTGGCAGTCTTCACATGATCTTGTCAGGACTCTGGTCATGTTTGTGCTGTTATAGTGACATGTTGTGCAATCGTTATTGTCCAGGTTGCCAGTGCCGTTCGTGAGGTTTACGTTCCTGTGATTTGTGAATGATGTGAGATCGATTGCAGGGTATGGTAAAGTATCGTTAGTGTGACACCCTATACAATTATCTCCCGCACTTCCTCCGGTTATCCCTGGGTCGTGTAGTTTAACAGACAATGACAAGTCTCCGTGGCATAGATAACAATTGGAATTCTGCGCAACGTTTTGTGAGGTATGGACATATTTTGAGCTTCCTGCCGGGTCAAAAGGTGTTCCCCAATCCTGTGAAGCATTGTTGAGAATATGGCACCACCTGCAGTCGTTGCTATGGTTATTGGCGGTCATCAGGTTAATGTTTGCATCGTTCAGGTAATGGGATGCTGCGGCCTCCCGGGGATTTGTGATCCCGAAGCCATCGTTCTCATTGATAACAGTAAGGCTATTGTTGTGGCACAGGGAACATCCTGTTCCTGTTGTTGGTACGAAAGGAGCGCCCTCTCTGTGTTCTGCGACCTGTGGTGCGCTGAAATTGGAGTTTGATTGAAGGTTATTGTGACAATCAGGACAATCCCTGGGGTTCTGGTATATTGTGGTATTGTGTGATGTGGCTGGCTGGTCGATTTCATTGGCAAAACCATTTGAGTTCAGGGTCCCGTGACATGCCCAGCATTTCCTGTTTGTGGCATTGCCTCCGGTAAACTGCGAGCGATTGTTCAGGCTGGCATGGGCGCCGTTGTTCATACTGGCAATATCAACGTCATGCTTTGCCGAACCGCCAATATTATGGCATGAAGTGCAGTTCACACCTCCTGACGTACCCGCGTCAAAACTATGCGAATAATTCAATGTTGTAGCCCCGTAAGGCCCGTTCAGGGCATGGCAGGTCCTGCAGTTGCTGTCATTGTAACCGCTGTTCAGGAAGTCACTGTGGTCTACCCATCCGCTTTTACCCGCATTATTGAAAGTGATGAGCGGCGGGATGGGATTCCACTGATCGCCTATGTAATTGGTATTAAACGACGCATTGTAATGGCAGTCCGCACACCAGCCCGTAGTATTCAGGTTACCATTCCTGATGTTGTTAGAGTTATTGAGAGCGTTTATCCTGCCAAGTGCGGTCGCATTGTGTTTTGTATTACTATGGCAATAATAACATGAATCTGATCCGGATGTCCAGAATATCCCCCATATTGTACCATTGGAAATATTTGAGCTGTGTTTCAACGTAGCCGGGATTATCGGGGCTGCTGTAAATCCCGGCAATTCCGCCTGGTGGCAGTCCGTACAGTTGGCTGCCTGGGTAATTGTTGTATCATATGTGCCAGTAGTCTGGATGAACTTTATAGGATGAATGGTATCGCTGCTGCTTGTGTTGATATGACAGTTGCTGCAGTCCTGTATATTGTTATGTTTCTGTTTGTCTGCATGGCAGTTCTGACAGAATGTGGTGTTGGGCAATGTCATATCTGGCTTTGCCAATGACGAATTGTGTATCCATCCTGTGTTGTGGCAGGTTGAGTTATAACAGGTCGGTGAGCTGGCATTTGTGTGGTTCTGGATGGATGTGTGTGCTTCATTTACCATTGCTCCTGAAAAGGCTGTGCTTGAGTTCTGGTGGCAGTAGCTACAGTTTGCTGATTTTCCCGAATCCCATATCCGAAGATCAGTTCTTTTCTTACCATAATGGGATGGGAATGAATAATTGGAATTATATATATCGTCCTCAGAATACGTCACCTTCATCTCTGTAATATTATGGCATACTATGCAGGATGATGAATTGTCAGTCGCCGCTGTTGCTGCCCTTATACTGGTACCGCCCTTAAAATGTTCACTCACGTTCGGCGCATTACTTACACTGGCGTAGGGCTTGTTCGTTGAATTATGGCATTCATAGCATTTGTATGGGTTATCGAACCTGCTTCCCTTACTGGTATTAGAAGGCTGGGTCCCGTTTGAATCATGGCATCCCCAGCATTTCTTGTTGGCTGCAGGCACCCACGATGTATTTGTGGCGTTCGTATTGAGATTGGCATGGACACCTGTGCTCATTGCAGTATTATTTATGTGATATCCTGATTCTGTTTTGCCAGTATCATGACAGCTTATGCAGTCCGGCCCGGCTCCCCTGGCCTGGCCAAGATCGACATTATGCATGAAAACTGTCATAGATGTACTATTTGCAAGGCGGCCATGGCATTCATAACATATATCATCTGAAAATGTGCTTGAATTGTTCCTGTCAGTAAACTCCCGCGCTTGATGGTCAATATAACCATTTCGATCTGACTTCCAGGTGGCATTTCCTGTGATCTCAGGAGGAACTACTCCAAAGGAGTCATTATAAGTTTTGACCATGTCATCAAATGTAGTATTCCCACTCCTGTATGTATCAACATGACATGACGCACACCAATAACTTGTGGAATTGATGGTACCGTTTATACTGTTTGTACCCATATGATCCAGATTCCTGCCAAGACCGTATGCATCATTGTATGACCTGCCGTGGCAGAACCTGCACGAGTTCTCATATTCAGACCAGAAGGGACGCGTCCCTGTCCTGTTCCATTTATTCCCGATAATGTTCTCAGAATGTCGTACCGGATCTGTGACTACTGGCGGATTCATCGAATAAGATACGTTATGCGTTATTGTTTCATTCACCTGGTGGCATCCCCCGCAGGTATCCCTATCATCATAAGGTCCAACATCATCAAGATGCATGGATGCTTTATCAAAATTCTTATGGCATTCATCACATGGTACTATCTCATTTACCGGATTTCCCTGTCTTCCCACGAGCGAATGCTCGACCTGTGTCTTATGGCAGTCCTTATAGCAGTTTCCTGCATAGTTCCCGCTTCCATTCTCTCCTCCTGTTCCAACATAGCCGGGAGTTCCCCTTATTACATCATCCTTTACAGGAGAAGTAATGTAATCCGTTATCCTGTGCTGCCTGTGATATGAACCATGGCAGAACTTACAATTTATCATCGCATTATGCCCGTCAACTGAAGGTATTGTGCCGTTTTTGTATGTATGACATTCACCGCATTGCGCAGGCACCGGATAGCCTGAGTTGTTGAACATATTTTCAAGAGGATCGCCTGGATTGTATCCTGGTATTGGCGCAGGGTTGACCGGAGTTGCTCCCCATAGAGAATTATGGCATGATTCGTCACCGCAATAAGTGGAATTCCCTGATGTATTTAATCGTGAGTGAGATGAGCTATTGCCGTATAGTATCCTGTCGGTAGCATCAGTATTCCCGGAAATTGGCCATGAACCTCCATTTGCTGTCTTTTCAACACCATGACAGTCCGGACAGGTGGGTTCTGCATCCACCCTGCTTGTTGAGCCCACCATGCCCTGATGGCATGCCCTGCCGCAATTGTTTGAAGCTTCGATATTGCTGCCATGCAGACCTTTTCCATCCTGGGAAGAACCTACGAATGTATCCATGAAAGTATATGCAAGCCAGGTGATATTCTCATCCGCCACACTATCATTATTAAAGTCCACATACGCACTGTATATTTGTCCGCTGTCGTATTTTCCCCAGATGACTTTTGCATCATCATTCCATGTTACCGATGTGCCACTCATTGCAGGGGACCCTTCCCATGCAGCAATGTATATTCCATCCTCACCTTCAACTTCTGTCATGGTCTTATTCGCATTTCTCGCGCCGGATGGCTGGGTTTTATTCTCCTGGAGCCATGCTTTCACATTCTTAAGACCCCGGACAGGCTTACCCTTTGAGTCAAGGATCATTGTTTTTATTTTGATCGTGGTCATGTCCCTGAAAAATGTATATACCTGGGGATTTGCCTGCATATAATAAACGCCATCTTTTTCACCGCTCGTCCATGTCCCATCATAACCGGTGTCCCCGCCTGCATCGTTTGCAGTTCCTGCTCTCGAATAACCAAAGTAGTAAACAGGATGGTTCATGTATGAAAATGAGGTATTCGGGCTTCCTGCAGGTTCAGTCACTACATAATCATTTATTGAGCTGTTCTTCATATTAATCCCGTCGCTTGCCGAGATCCAATATCTGATATGGTCTTCCATCAAATATCTGCTGATTATGCCCCGGTAAGTAAACATACCATTTTCCACCGGTATTGTTTGTATAGTACCGTTATTTACACTGTAATAAGTTGTAACTGAAGAGACATTCACATTATCAAAAACCTCTGCGCTTAATGTTACATTATCGATCGGGGTTGGGAAATTAGGGGTCTGTTTCCAGTTAAGTAAATCTGGAGGTGATTCATCCCCCTGGTTTCCCACAGCTTCGATATTGAATCCTGCTATCGCGGTTGTGTATCTTGACTTTCCGCCTGTTACTTTCCTGGATGACCATCTGCTGGTTATTTCAAAATAGTATTCTCCGTCTGAAGTTATTGAACTGGCAGGCAGGGTATAATTATATATACCGTTATCCAGGTATGTCATGGAACTGCTATTGACTACTGTACCGGCTGAATTTTTTATAGTTATGGTTGGCTGTTCCTGCTGGTTTTTTATGGGCGTCCGGGCATCCGAGTACAGGATAATGTATATATTCTGCTTCTGGTTGCGGTCCCATGAAGGACCAGATGAAGTGTTGAAAGGAACAATCTTCCAGATAGCTCCTTTTGATGCTTCTACCGTACCTGCAAACACCACATGCTGCTCTGAAATTATATTGGAATTCTGAGGAACGGAAAATTTTATGTTTATATAATTCTTATCGTTGGAAGGCATGTTGATGGTACCGCCGGTATATGAGCCGTCCCCATTACTCGTAGCGGTTCCGCTTGATATTGTGCCTCCTGTATTGACATTAACATAACTGTAGGAGACTGTGACACCACTTGATACAGGGATATCAGCCTGGTTATAAAGCCATATCTTTGGCCTGAATGAAGCCGAATAATTATATGGCAGATCAGTACCCTGGTCAAAAACTATCTTCCATTTATCCCCGGTTGAAGCCGGGGCTGCTGATGATGGATTAATGGCCAGCATAAGGGTTATTGATAAAAGGAATATCAATAATGCATAAAGATAAAATTTTGTATATATATTATTTATATTTATTCGATACGAGATTTTATATACTGATTTAGCTATCATACCTATCCTATCCTCTACTAATTTATTATCGGTCTTGCATGGGCTCATGCATGTTTTTGGATTTCCCCGTTGCTGGTCAATCCCCGTTTTCCTGATCTGGATAATCCCTGTCTGGTTAAATCCCGTTTTCTTAATCCGGATAATCTCTGTCTGGTTAAATCCCGTTTTCCCCGTTTTTCACGTAAGTTATTGATTATTATCAATATTCTTTTATTACTTAAATCTTTCGAAAAAACGTTATGCAGCTTTCCGGTAACCTTAAATTTTCCCGATATGCAGTCCCGGCAAAAAGCAATTATACCATGACCTCCACTAAGCTACAAGGATAAATATGGCAAACAGAACTGCAATCTTAGAGACCACGAAGGGAATTATAAAATTCGAACTTAAGGAATCAGAAGCACCGATCACTACAAAGAACTTCATAGATCTTGCCCAAAAAGGGTTCTATAACGGGCTTACGTTCCACAGGGTCATACGCGGTTTTATGATTCAGGGCGGGTGTCCTAAAGGAGATGGAACAGGCGGTCCGGGGTATATGATACGTGATGAATTTCATCCAAAATTAAAACACACAAAAGGTGCTGTATCTATGGCTAATGCAGGTCCGAATACCGGGGGGAGCCAGTTCTTTATCACAGAAGCACCACAACCCCACCTTGATGGGAAACATTCTGTGTTCGGACAGGTAACAGAAGGCCAGAACGTGGTCGAAAGCATCAAAAAAGGCGACAAGATCATAAAAGTCACAATACAATAACCTTAATTTCGCAGATGCCTGATGAACAAATCTGCGTTCATCTGCGTTCATCTGCGGTTCTTTAAATATTTATTATTTATATGACTATAAAAATCGCATGGGGAATAACAGGCTGCGGCGATTATCTCAAAGAAAGCTTCGATATAATGAAAGAGCTGACGCTTGAATATGACCTTGATGTCAGGGTGTTTCTTTCCCAGGCAGGCGAGATGGTCGTAAAATGGTACAAGCTCTTTAATGACTTAAAAACGAGTTTTCCCAGAACGTATTCTGAAAAATCCCCCAATGTCCCCTTCCTTGTGGGGGATTTGCAGCTCGGGAAGTATGATTTTATCATAATCACACCCTCCACTTCCAATACAGTGGCAAAAATCGCAGCAGGAATATCGGATACCCTGCTCTCAAACGCTGCTGCCCAGGCTATGAAAGCAAAAGTGCCTGTATATATTTTCCCGGCTGACCAGACTAAGGGGGATATTGTCACAGACCTGCCCGGAGGCAAGAAATTGACGCTTACGATGCGGGATATTGATCTTGATGCCGTGGAGAAACTGCGGAAAATGAGGGGGATAACTGTGCTCAGGAATCCGGATGAAATAAGAGAGATAGTGCAAAAACATATCGAGAGCAAGAAATAATTCCAAGCCAATAAATGAACCCGGGCAGGCGGCAGAAGACGCTTCGGGAAAAGGAACTACCATGACCTAAATCTAAGACCTGGTATGCGATTGAAATGATTAATATCCCGGGTCATAATCTCTTCATTATTTGCCATGACAATACCTGCTATAAGAACATCATAAGGGTCTATTGGCTTTCCCAGTTTCATTAATTTTGCCTGAATATTTCCTGCTTTCAAAGCAGCATTTTTATCAAATTCGAGTACAACTATGGATTTTAGTAAATAGTTGATTTTTGAAATATTTTCTTCCGGTCTTGCAGAACTATTTGCTCCATAATATAATTCAAATGCATTTATCGTTGTTGTTTTTGGATGCTCTATGGAATCCGCTATTTCTGAAGTGCCCGGCTTGTCTTTGAGTAAATCTATTAAAAAATTTGTATCCAGAACGGTCATAGTTTTACCTTGTTTAATTTTTTACTCTTCAGGTGCCTTATTTCAAGCGCTGCTCTTTCAAAATCTTCATCTTTTATGATACCTGCAAATTCGCTCAGTTTCTTCTTCCTGAAAGGTTGGGTAATGCGCTTAATAAGCTCAGTAAAGCTCTCCCCTTCTTTTTTGAGATCTGCCAGTGCCTCATAAGCTTCTTCTGAAATTGTAAGTGTTTTATGTGACATTGAAATTAAGTGTATTCTTACGTGTATTTATAATTTACGCCATCCAGGAACATATCGATCTCATCAAATGCGTAAAAAGGCGCTGTAATGTCTTCTCGGATGACTGGGTTTTTATTTTTTTAGCGAGTTCTCAATGAATGGTCCTGGCAACCTTATTAATTCTATAATATCAATTCAACTTGATCCCCGTTACACTCGATATGTTATTCTCCTGCATCGCAACCCCGATGGTGCGTTTGGCTGCCTCTATCATTGGTTTTCTCAGCGACACTACTATGAACTGCGCATTGCCTGCGGATTTCTGGATGCGCCTTGCCACCCTTTCAGCGTTTACGCCATCAAGGAACATATCAATCTCATCAAACGCATAAAAAGGCGCTGGCCTGTATTGCTGGATAGCAAAAAGCAGCGATAATGCAGTCAGGCTCTTCTCGCCGCCGGACATGGCTTCAAGGCGCTGTAATGTCTTTTCAGAGGGCTGGGCTTTTATTGTTAATCCGCCTGTGAATGGCTCATCAGGTTTTTCAAGGAATAACGAGCCTGTTCCCTCGGATAATTCTGCAAAGACCTGCTTGAATTGCTCATTGACACCATTAAAAGTCTCCATGAATGATTCTTTCTTGAGTTCCTCATATTTCTTAATGCGGATCAACAGTTCTTCCCTTTCATTGAACAGTATGTCACGTCTTGATTTAAGGTCTTTTTGCCTGTTCTCCACCTCGTTATACTCATCGATCGCCCTCATATTCACAGGTTCAAGTTTCTCCATCGCCCTTGTAAGCGCCTGTAATCTCTGGGTGATCGCTTCAGATGACGGTATCTCTTCATTTCGTTCTATTCCAAGCCCTGCAATTTCATTATCAAGCCTGATAATCTGCTCTGTCAATGCGTCTTTCGTGGAATATAATGCCTGCAAATTCCTGTCAATATCGATTTTCAGCCTTTCGGCATCCATTAGCCTGTCCTTCAAGGATAAGTGTTCTTTCTGTACCAGCGCCCTTTTATCCTGAAGCTCCAGGAGTTCCCCGCCCAATTCTTTTTCCCTTGATCTCTTAAGATCCAGGTCTGATTCAAAAGACTTGATGTTTTCCTTCAAGCCATTGACCTTCAAGCGGTGTTCTTCTTTCTTTGTATCAAGTTCCAGAAGCCTCTGACGGGTCTCATCGATCTTTGTCTGTGCATATTTACGCTCAAGTGTTACTGCATTGATCCCTGCTTCAATATCCCTGATCCTGCTCTCAAGCCTCTGGATCTCCTCTTCGACCTGTGTTGCCCTGTTGTTAAGTTCAGGAACCTCAGAACCTTTTAGCAACAATTCGATCTTACCAATTTCTTCAAGTATCGTATTGATCGCTGCATCTTTCTCTCGTTTCTGGCTTTCCACATTATCCATATCACTTTTGATCTTTATGCGGGCAGCTTCGATCTCCTTAAGTTCCCTGTTCCTCGTTTCGATCACTTCAGTTAAACGGGTGCCGCGTCCCTCGATTTCAGCTAATTGCATCTTTAACCTTGTGACCTCATTATCAAAACCAGCAGATTCTGACCTGATCCCTGAAAGATGTTCTTCCAGTGTTTCAAGTTTCTTTACAGCGGATTTTCGCCTGCCTTCGTATTCTGATATCTGCTCTGCGATTTTCTTGATATTGTCTTCTTCACCGCTTGCAAACGAGAGCCTTGATTTTATCGAACCGCCTGTCATTGCCCCGCCTTTTTCCAGGAGTTCACCATCAAGAGTCACCAACCGCTTATTTCCCATAAGCCGCCTTGCAGTCGTGAGATTTTCCGAAACAAGGGTATCCCGGAATACATACCAGAACGCGGGGTCAAACTTTGCATCATAATTCACGAGGTTGATAGCATAATCGATAATGCCTTCTTTTTCTGTTTTTGACATTTTTTGCGCTACTTCCATCTTGTTAAGGGGAAGGAATGTCACCCTGCCAAGGCGCCGTTCTTTCAGGTAATTGATCGCCCGGGCGGCATCTTCATCAGAATCAACCACAACGGATTGTAAACGCGCGCCTGCTGCTATCTCAAGGGCAACAGAATATTTCTTATCCACTTTGCCAAGTTCTGCTATTGTGCCATAAATACCCGGCAATTCCCTGTTCTTCCGGGCGCTCAGGATTGCATCAACAGGCCCGCTGTAACTGATCTCAGCAGCAGCCCTGATCCTTGCCTCTGATTTTGCATACTCCTGGTGGAACGTCCTGAGGGTATTTTCAATGTCTGAAATCACACTTTTTATCTGCACCCTGTTTTTCTCAAGATCGATCAGGTCGCGCGAAAGCTCGCGTTTCTTGCCACTTATTTCTTCGATTCCCGCCTTTGCATTTGTAGCATCAAGACCAGCAGACTTCATCTTGGATACGGCATCCTCAATCTCAAGCTCCCTGTCCCTGCTTTCTGATGACTTCCTGCGCGCAGAATCAAGCAGGCGGTCTTCTTCCCGCATCAGTTCATTTTTTTCATTCTTCAGGGTCTCAAGACCAAGTTTTGCGGCTGTTAGCCTGTCGCGGATCTCAACAAACTTTGCATCAACTTCCGATATCTTGCTCTTTAAAATAAGAAGTTGTGTATTTTTATTGCTGATTTCTCCTTTAATGGTTTCATTGCGCTGGGTCTCTTCTTTCAGTCTGGCATCAAATTCCTTTATATTACCCTGGACAACATCTACATCAAGGAAAGCTTTCCTTTTCCGGGAGTCGATATCATTTATCTCATTTTCCGCAAGTTCGATCGCGCTCATGCAGCGGGATATTTCACCCCTTATTGTTTCGATCTCTTTCCTGAGGGTTATCTGTTCGTTCTCGCCTTTCTGGACTATTAGAGAATTTAATGTTGAAAGATTTTCTTCGATATCAAGAAGCTCCTTTTTGCGATCTTCAATCTGTTTTATGACATCTATTTTTTTTGTCTCTTTATCCTGCAATTCCCCGCCAAGTCTTTCCAGTTCCTTTTTCGCATCTTTTTGCCTTGCAAGAAGAATATAACCTTCATATTTTCTTTTTTCATCACGAAGCGACTGGTATTTTAAAGCCTGGTCGCGTTCCTGCCTTAGTTTACTCATCTGGTCATCGACTTCAGCAAGAATGATGTCCACCCGTTCAATTCTCTCACGGACGATATCCAGTTCATTCAGAGCCTGGTCTTTTTTCTCATCGAACTCAGCAACGCCTGCTATCTCATCTATGATTTTTCGCCGCTCAGTCTGGGTCATTTCGATTATAGCTGTGACATCTCCCTGCATGACCACATTATAACATTCCGGCGTTATCTTTGCTTTTGAAAGGTAATTATGGATATCATTTAAGCTTACTGCTTTTTCATTGAAATAATAATAACTGTAATAACCTGATTCCGTGCGTCTAATCTTGCGGGTTATTTCGATAATGTCTGAATCCACAGGCATTTCCCTGTCGGTATTGTCAAAACGGATAGTGACCTGGGCAAAATCCCTTTTTACTTTTGTATCACCATTAAATATAAGATCTGTAAGTTTCTCAGCCCGCAAAACCCTGGAATTTGAGAGGCCAAGACAGAACAGGATACTATCGACTATATTTGATTTACCACTTCCGTTCGGGCCGGAAATGGTCGTGAAATCATCAAAGAAAGGTATTTTTACTTTTTTTCCAAAGGATTTGAAATTTTGAAGCTCTATCTCTTTGATATGCACTATTTACCTCTTCTCAAGGTCTCGCTTATTTCCACTCCTTCCATTATCTTTTCACTTTTCTTTGATGCCGGTTTCTTAAATTGTTCTTTCTGCTGTTCTCTTGCCTTTTCATCAGCATCAATTGGCTTTTCGTCAGCTTCAATTATTGGTGCTTGTTTTCTTTTTTCCCTGGGAACATAATTATCTGCTATGATATATTGGGTCTTTGGCCTTTCCTTTTCAGCAGGCTTTGCCTCTTCTTTACGTTTTGTTTCTTCTTTTGGCCTGGCCTCCTGTCTTACCCTTACCTCCGGTTTGGGAGGTCTTAATTCCTGGATTATTGATTTCTGGTCAAGAAGCTCTTTCATGACACCATCATAAGCGCTATTAAGCTCGATGAGCCTGCGTTCCATTCGTTCCATACGGGTCTCATAGTTACGCAGTGTGCTTGTTTCAGTGCTTTTTTTCTCCATGACCGAATCCCGCAGGGATTTATTCATCTGGATTATCTCATTGATCTTTTCGCCAAATTTTGTCCTCAGGTCTTCAAGTGTCGATTCCCGGAGCTTTATTTTATCAGTAAAACGTTTTTCCATTTCAATGACAATGGACTCCCGCAATGCTTCCTGCATTTGTGTGAACTCTTTATCCCTGGCAGCCAGTTTTTGTTCAAGCCTCTCTATTATGATATCCCTTTCAGTGCTCATCTTAATCCCTCTTTCTCTTAACGGTCAAAATGGTCAAATAGTTTTTGGTAAATCTTGACTCTTCGCATTATAAACATACTTTTAAGTTAAATAATTTATGGAGATAAACGCCTTCTGTCCCGCGGGAATAATACGACTTCGCGTATATTTTCAATCCCCAGCATTGTCATTAGCAGGCGTTCTGCCCCGACTCCCCAGCCGGAATGGGGCGGCATGCCGTATTTGAAAGCCTTGAGGTAGAAATCAAAACCATCGGCATTAAGTCCCTGGGCAGTAATCCGTTCACGTAATAATCCAGGATCATGAACGCGCTGCGCCCCTGAGGATAACTCCATGCGCGGATGCATCATATCAAATGCCCTGCATAATTCGGGTTTATCTTCATACGGCAAAGCATAGAATGGTTTGATCTTAGAAGGCCAGTCAGTGATGAAATAATGCTCACCGATCGTTTTTCCTATTGAGTGTTCGGATTCAGTGGAAAGGTCGTCGCCCCATTCGATCTGTTCGCCATTGTCTTTTGCGATCTTAACGGCTTCAGTATAGGTTATCCGTTTAAAAGGAAGCTGCGGTATTTTTATTTCAACTCCCAGGTTTTTCAAATAGACCTGGCCATTTTCCGCAATGTATTTGTAAACATAATTTACGAGGTTCTCAAGTATCACCATTACATCTTCGTTGTCAACAAAACTTGCTTCAATATCAATAGATGTAGCTTCATTCAGGTGTTTTCTTGTATCATGTTCCTCTGCCCGGAAAATCGGGCCTATCTCATAAACGCGGTCAAGTCCTCCAGACATCATAAGCTGCTTGAATAATTGCGGGCTCTGGTTAAGGAATGCCTCGCGTTCAAAATAAGTGATCGGGAAAAGCGCTGTTCCTCCTTCAGTGGCTGTAGCTACTACTTTTGGGGTTGTGATCTCCACAAAACCTTCCCTGTCAAGATATTCGCGGATACTTTTCAGAAGAAGGTTGCGAAGGCGGAATATAGATGTTGTCCTGAGGCGGCGCACGTCCATAAAGCGCACATCCAGGCGGGTATCAAGATCTGCCTCCACTTTGCCTGTAGTATCCATAGGCAGCGGTGATTCGGCTTTTCCAAGTACAGTAACGGCTGTCGGGACTATTTCATAGCCATTTGGCGCTTTTGCCTCTTTCTTGACAGTTCCAGTAACACAAACGACCGATTCGCGGCTTATGCCTTTAACGATCTCAAGCACATCCTTATCAATAGCTTTCTTAAAAAGCGTGACCTGTATAAGTCCTTCCCTGTCCCTCACAACAAGGAACATAATCCCGCCAAGATCGCGTATCTCATGCGCCCATCCGCAAACGGTGACTGTGTTTGCGTTCATTTCCGGGGTTATCTGGTTTGAGTAATGAGTTCTTATCATTGGTATCAGGGGGCTTTAATGAGCAGGAGGATTATTAATATATCGGGAAGTGAGGCGAAGAAGTGCCTGGAGAGAGTAATCTGATGTTAATATCTGGTAATAAAACAGACGAAATTCTTATTACTTATAAAAATCCAGAGAGTATAAATATAAATTATATATTATTCATAGGTTTTTAAATATGTAACTTATTTTCATAGACGAAGTATTTGAAAATCCCTTCTTCCGCGGAATGGGTTCATTGTAAAAGAATAAAGAAAGTATTTTGCATCTAATTTAGCCTTATATGCAGTTAGTTATGAAAATGTTGTTGAGTAATTTATGGATCTAAAAATATAGATATTAAGAGTACCACTACGATTCGTCTGTAAAGTGTCCATAAGACAGTAATTAAATAATTATCATATGATATTATTATTGAGCTTGTATTCACCAAGCAATAAATTGCAGCTAAGCTTAGCGATCTTCCCTATTTTTGTTCTGTCTTGAGTGATTTCCGCCTCAAACTCGTAACCACTGCTTTTTTTAATGGGTTTGGTACTACACGACTTTCCTATGAACAAACCACGTTTTACACAGGAACAGTTAGCTCAAGTTGCAAAATTGTCTGATAGTGATATCAAAAGGGTCAATGAAAATAGAGGAATGCAGAACAAACTGGGATTTGCTTATCAAGTTGGTATTGATATTATGCTGCTTTCTCACATTAGTCCAATTGCATGGAGTAATGTTATTTTATATGAGGAATATAAGCTCAATAAAGATATGGTGAGATAATTATTTAATTAATGTCTTATTGGTACTTTACGGACGAATCGTGGCGATACCCTTACAAAGATTTATTACTCTAAATGTTAATTAAATTGTTATGAAGGATTTTGAAGATGCTTTGCTAATAGTTGCTTGTAAAAATTTGGAAAGTGAGGCTAATCGCTTCAAGGATATTGATACTAAGGTCCTAGGAATAATAACAATTACTGGCATTTTGATCACTTTCCTTATGAAATCGGCAGATTCTGGAAAAATAAGTACAATTATTTTTTTATTGACCGCTCTTTCTTTTTTGGTCACTATTTTATTTTGCGTTTTTACAATAAAAACGAGATATACCGAAGCAGTTTCAACCAGTAATTTAGTTAATGATATAAAAAATAGGGAAAAAGAACACCAGTTAAAAGGTATAATTGATACTATAGCAGTATCGGAAAATACCTTAAGGATGGCTGCAAACTCCAAAGCAAAAGATCTCAGACATGCAATATATGCATTAGGCTTTAGTGTATTTTTACTTATTCTCTATTCACTTTCTGTCTTCTTCCATTTCTGAGTTCTTTTTCATTCTCTGACTCAAGAGCTGTATGATTTAGTGCTTTATGCTCCTGCAGTTGTACAGTCTGAATAGGCACCCACTTATTATGCTCTATTTTTTCTGTAGGGGTGGGTTTGCCCCAACCATCATCCTTTTTCTCACAAGGTTTTTGATTATCAGTTGGATCATTATTTTTCTTGGGTTCAGATTTTTGTTTTTTACTTTCTCTTATATTTTTAGCCATCATTATTTCTCTCCTAGTACGTAAGAATTTACATTATTACAACCATTCTATTATTGAAATCAATAATGGTTCAATCCTAAAACATGTGAATAAATTACTATTTGGGTTTAAATGTTTCTATGTTGCTTATACTTGAACGGCACAATCCAAAAATCTAAACCTTCCCCTAAGAAAATAATCGTTCATAGCTCATTTATGGAACCATTATAGACAATATAAGAGAGAGTTGATAATCTCGTCTTTAGGCTATTGTTTTCTTGTAAATGCCTGTTAAAAACTGCGTATAAATCAGCGATTCTTTTGGTTTTTATCATACCCTTTCAGAAAATAGCGGCACGCTCATCCCTTGTTCTGAAACAAAGTATATACATACGGCCTCGGCTTACCCGAAGGCATATAATAAGTATAATCAAAATATTCAAGCAGCCTAAAATCCTCTCCCAGGAATTCTGCAAGCATATTCTGGTCATAATTTTAACATCCAAGCCGCTGCATTTTTTTGCTCCCGTTAATGAAAATGCGGCGATAATAACCGCCTTTTTCAATCACCTTTTTAAGGGTAGATAATACATTTGCTGCTGGTCTTCTTCCAATAAGAAATGTAAAACTGCCCTGTCATGCCACACCGCAGGCCGGTAAGAATACCTTACTTTAAGGGAAATCTTTTGGGTGACATACTTTTATCCCACCCTTTCCTTTTATTCTCATTAAGAAATCTTTATCATCCATACATATGAGGATCGCATTATGTTTTAGCGTAGTTTCAAGATAAAGCGGAAATGATCATCGCATATTTATCATATGGAAACCATTTGCATCAATGAAAATTGGTTCATCTCGAATCATATTTAAATACCAATCGCATAAGTACTCCTTAGATTGACATGAAACATAAATTGTTAAACTTCAGTGTGATCATCGAACAAGATGAGGATGGCATGTATATTGTAAAAGCACCCGACATCAGAGGTTGTTATACGCAGGGTAAGACCATAGACCAGGCTATGGAGCGCATTAAAGAAGCGATACAGGTTTGCATTGAAGCCGACAGGGAAGAAGAAATTACACCATTAAAATTCATTGGAGTGGCGCAGTTAGAGGTCAAAGTATGACAAGGCTCCTTCCCGTTTCTGGAAAGGAGATGTGTAAAATTCTAGAAAAGCTCGGTTTTAAGAAAATCCATCAGGTGGGAAGCCATGTCAGATATGTTCATTCCGATGGCAGGAGAACTGTAGTATCGGTTCATGGAAACGAAGAACTTAGTATTGGGCTTATCAAAGAAATAATGAGACAGGTTGAATTATCAAGAGAAGATTACGAGAAATTGAGGAATGAAATATGAACTCTTTGGTTCTCGCGCAAGTGGAACAGCAAAGAAATATTCAGACTTTGATGTTCTTATTATTGCAGATGAACTTCCCCAGGACTGGCGCAAAAGGGATGTGATCATTCTTGATCTTGACAGACACGGGATTTTTGATCTCCTTATTTATACAGGTGAAAAACTGGTAAATGCCATGGGTGTGGCAAATTCTGTTATTATGAATATCTTTTATCGACATCATAAAATACTATTCGGCAAATGATTCAAATACCGGAAAGCGCGATTGTATTCCGATGAAATAGAACAATATTATATATTCCGATTAGGAATTAACACCTGTTCTGGAATAAAGCATATACATACGGCCTCGGCTTACCCGAAGGCATATAATAAGTATAATCAAAATATTCAAGCAACCTGAAATCCTCTCCCAGGAATTTCGCAAGCATATCCTGGTCATAATTCTTAACATCCAGACCGCTGCATTTTTTTGCCCCCTTTAATGAAAAAGCAGCGATAATAACATAACCGCCTTTTTTGATCACTTTTTTCAGTGTGGATAAATATGTTTGCTGCTGGTCTTCTTCTAATAAGAAATGTAAAACCGCCCTGTCGTGCCACACCGCAACATCTCTTAAATTCTGGATATGGATTGGCCGGGTAATATCATCCACGATCCATTTCACTAAGGAGGCTTTTTCTTTACCCAATCGTTCTTTCAGCTTGTCCAGAGCTATTTCACTGATATCAGCAGCAATGATATTTTTAAATCCCTGGTCAACAAGATAATCAATAAATGTTGATGCGCCTGTTCCCACATCTAATATAGGTTCATCTTTATTAATATTGCATCTGGATAGTAATTTTATAGACGGTTCAGGAATTTCTTCATACCAGGTTAGCTCATCCGGATCCAATGCCTCATAAATTTCATTCCAGTGTTCTTTAATTGAGGTGTTCATCTTTATTCCCCCGCGTATTTAGCGGAAAGTATCATTCTTAATACAATTATATCACGAATAAATAACTGTTTTGAAAAAATAGATTTGAGTTACTTTTATAAGGTATCAGAATTAAGTATTAATCATAAGAGGGAAGTGGTTAACCATCAACCGAAATTGGGAGGTATATTGAATATGAATGGGAATGAAAATCTGGAAACTCCACCCGGACTCACATCAAGAGTCGTTGTATCAATAATAGTTTTCTTTGGCTTGTTGATTTTTGCAATAATTTATGTTGCATTTTTCGCTTCATCCTTCAGCCTTTTTCAGCAGATTGCTGTTATTCTGATTGCCTTACTCGTGGCGACAGTGATTCTCGGAGTTATGTGGACTTCCTGGGGCTTTAAGTATGACAAAGACTGGAAAGAAAAAGGCTGTAAATAATGGCATTGGAATTTGAAATATGCACGTTTTAGGTTCCCTGCTGTCCCAGCCCAGCGCTTTATGATCGCGGTCACATTCCCGGTTGACAGTGGGCGATTCGATTTCTGCGCACCCAAGAAACCGTCTGCGAAATAAAGGAACATCTTTCGGTTTAATAAATATAATCAAAATATTCAAGCAGGCTAAAATCTACACCTAAATACCCAAAACGAAAAAATTAATTACACATAATTACAATGTACAATCATGGAAAGTGTACAGATACGAATCGATGAAAAAAACATGAAGGATTTGAATGAACTTGCGCAAATGCTCAGTTCATCAAGATCTGAAGTTATACGAAGGATAATAGACGGGGGTATCAAAGAATTGCGTATGAAAATTGCTATGGAGAAATACATTGATGAAGAATTTTCATTATGCAGAGCAGCAGAATTTTCCAATGTATCTATACAGCAGATGGCAAAATACCTGGCCCAAAGAGGTATTCCCTTTTTTAAGCAAACTGTAGAAGAGAGCGAAAGGGATGTAATAGAGGCAAAAAACTGGCTATAAAATGCGTGTACTCATTGATTCATCCACCCTCATCGCTCTGGCAAAGATAGGCAAACTCAACATACTTGAGATTATTTTCAAAGAGATATATATCACTACAGTAATTAAGGAAGAAATTCTCAGGGAAGATTTTCCGGAGACGGAAGTTTTTAAAGATGCTATTAATCGCTGGATCAATATTATTGATTACAAAGGGAAGCCAAAAGAGTTTAGAAAATATGGGCTGGATGTGGGGGAAGCAAGTCTATTCCTTGCAGCGCAAGCTAATGATCGGCTTATTCTTGATGAAGCAAATGCGAGAAGGTTTGCTGAATCAAAAGGATTAAAGTTCACCGGTTTACTTGGACTTATTGTTGCTGCCGCAGGAACTAAGAAAATAACAAGGGAGCTCGCTTTAGAGACAATCAGTAAACTATCTTCGGGAGACTTTAGAATGAGCCTGGAACTTTATCTTTGGGCACGAGAAAAAATCGAACGCTTCTGAATTGTAGTATAAACAGAAAACCGATGAGTATGGAGATATAAGATACACATTGTGGGGATGGAACCAGGAAAGCAGAAACATCCAGATTGCTTTCATAGTTTCCACAACAGTGGATGGAAGAGAGATAGTAATAACCGGTCTTACCGGCTCACGCTGTCCGGTGTGCAAAGAGGAATAACTGGATGCCGATTCAAGCGAAAAATCCCTTGAGATCGCAAATAAATTCCGCAGACCGGCGATTTCAAACATAAGGTCACCGTAAGCGGAGGAAGGCGTATGATAGGGATACCTGAGGAGATTGACCGAGCCATGGGGAAAAAGAAAATGTAGACCTCTGGCTTGAGGGTGATAAGATCGTCAGTGATTTTCTATATTTTTTTCGAGGATTGATATCACTTTCTGTAAATGAATTTGTGATAAAAGAGATACGTAGAACTTTAAAAGATCAGCAGTATGTTTCTCTTATTTTACCTTCTTTTTCCAGATAGATATATTACCGATAGGACGACCATTATAGCCATTACTAATCCAAATCCAGATGATGACTTAGTAGTCGATACTGGAATTTCATCTGAAATTTCCGTTGTATTTGTTTCGTCTTCATTTGCTTCGTCTATGTCTGTGATATTGTTCACCAGATTTGTGGCTGCCGGGGTCGGTGTGATAACCGGGCTTTGGTTTGTGGTTGGTGCTCCAATAACTCTCAGGGCTGCACCGGGATCATTAGCATGGTTCGGCTGGTTCTCAAATAATATTCCGTAAGCGGTACGTGGTCCGTCGCTTGCGCCATTAAGATGGCAAGTATTACATGAGCCATTGCCATACACTTCACTGAGATTTGTAACATACTGAGATAGTGCAAAAGTCTCAGGTATTCCTACAAGAATTATCAATGTTAACAGAAATAATAGTGCTACTTTTAAATTCATATATTATATCACCACAAAACCCTTTGGTATGGATTATTCTATTTGAATGTTACGATTTAATTTCGGATTTCAAAACTTCATAAATGATATTGGTCTCTACTACTTTATCAGCTCTGGATGCCATTGCATTCATAAAAGCCGCAACATCACCTCCTGCCCTATCAGGCTTTGCTCCTTTTACGATTTCAGGAAGTTTAAGCCGGATTTCAAAAATGCAGGATATGGCCCTCCCTGAAAAACGCAGCCATTATTATTCCAGGCGCAGTAGTGCATCAATATGATGAAATTTCGCTCTCTTCTTTCGCCTTCAGACCGTCATTCTGAGATACTTTTCGGGCTAATCATGGTGCTGACAATAATAGGAACGGTAGAGCTCGCAACAGGTTCCAGAATGGCAATTATCAGTGCCGGGATAGGCGCATGCATTGCATGGGGGCTTGTGGACGGTATAATTTATGTATACGGCAGCCTCCTTGAGAGAGGCAGGATTGCGCTGGCTGCACAGGAAGCTTCCACATGCACAGGGGAAGGATGCGATCTCAGAAAGGTAAAAGAAGAGCTTGAAGGCACGATCGTGGATACCCTGAGTGAACGCGAAAGACATGAAGTAGCACAACACATTCTGATTCGCCTTAAGCCAGTCGAGAATCATACGCATGCGACAAAGGAGGATATTCTCGGGGGGATCGCCGCTGGCACACTTGTTTTCATTTCAGGGATACCTCCCCTTTTACCGTTTTTGTTTCTTGATGACACCTGGGCATTAAGACTTTCCCGCATTATTGGTTTTATCATGCTATTTGCCATCGGCTACAGGTGGGGAGGCTATGTGGGGAGAAGCAGGTTTCAGACTGGTGTTATTATGCTGGCTGTCGGCATTGCAATTACAGCCGTTGTCATAGCCCTTGGAGGATAAAATAGTGATATATAATTTATTAAATAAATCAGAAGTCCTATTGAGGCCATAGCATTAATATTCCTCTTCTCTAATGTCTATCCATGGATATTATTTCTCTGCGCAGAAGGATAGATCGCCTTGTCCATACGCCCTCCTCATCGCTTATCCCTGAAATTGAGAAATCCGGTTTTGCCTGCGCCTGCTGTGGATGGTGCTGTTGCAGGAATTTCAATATCAGGATTACTGAGAATATTCTACGCCCTTCCAATGCGATATCGATCTTTCCGAGCGATATAAGGCGCATAATCAAAATGACCGGGTGCAAATGGGATGAAGTGGCAGAACCGGATATATATTCATGTGTTTTAGAGAAGGAGAATGTTGTGGTGGGATGGATTCTTAAGCGCAGAAAAGATAATGGGAATAGTTGCGTATTTTACAGGAATGGCCTGTGCACTATATACAGTTGTCGTCCATTGATATGTAGATGTTATCCTTTTTTTATGGGTGAGAGCGGAATTGAAATTATGTATTGCAATAATTTAAAGGAAATAACGGTACATGAAAATGCCTTGAAAATTAGCAGGGCTCTAAAGCATTATGAGATTGAGAAACTTCGTAGCTATATCCGAATAATAAAACAAATAGGGGATAAGTTAAAGTTAAATATTGACAGTATGAAGTCGCTGCCTGATAATTTTTCTGGTAATGTAATTGTTTTTGATGGTGAAAATATTACAAAATGTAGAATATCAATATTTTAATACTATATTATATAATTTTTTAAAAAATTTAATTGAAATAAGTGAGCATAGCGACTTTTTACAGTTCCCGAGAGTTCGCACATCTTAGTACAGTGTAAAACGTTGACAGGCTTAACTTCTGTGTTCGGAATGGGTACAGGTGTTTCCCCGCCGCTTTGGCCGCTATACTCGCTTATGACGGTAAAGACCCCGGGCTTAAGTCCGGGGACTGATTAAGACCATGTATAAAATGCGCAATCCTGGATATCGCCCGAATGCAGTGAAGCAAAATCTAGCCTGGACGTTAGTAGTCGACGGGCTGAACACCTCGTCACCTTGGTGCTTACACCCCGACTCTATCAAACTCGTCTTTTACGAGAGTCCTTAAGAGGTCTCTTTTTAGGTGAGGTTTCAAG